>NZ_JAGPYA010000026.1:0-93958 GCF_018070245.1 Micromonospora sp. M61
ACCGCAACGACTCACTCGCAGCCCGACCCAACCCGATCTGCTCCCGCTCAAACGGACTCAACCTCGACGCCATAACCACCCCAACGAACATCACGGAAGGGTGTTGCAACCACCGGTTGAGCCCGCCGCGCTGACGGAAAGTGTCCAAGGTCTGCCGGGCCTGGTTGTCGGTGTTCTTGTGGTTGTGCGGGATATGCCGCTGGCCGGCACCCCGGGTGGGGGTGCCGGCCAGCTGTGCTGTGCGGTGTGTGTTGGTGGGTCAGCTGTTCCAGTGCTGGCCGACCAGGTCGGTGGCCTGCTGTTCCCACTGGGCGTAGGCGTCGGGGTAGGCGGAGACCTGGACGGTCTGCGCGGCGTCGGTCAGCGCCATGTCCTGCCAGCCGTCGACCTGGCGGAGGCCCTTGAGGAACGCGGTGGTGGAGTAGGCGGGGTCGGTGA
Source organism: Micromonospora sp. M61 (assembly GCF_018070245.1). Lineage (NCBI taxonomy): Bacteria > Bacillati > Actinomycetota > Actinomycetes > Micromonosporales > Micromonosporaceae > Micromonospora > Micromonospora sp. M61. The sequence continues at coordinate 439 of NZ_JAGPYA010000026.1, forward strand.
TCTGCTCCGGGGTGCCCCAACCACTGGTCGGGCGCTGCTGGAACAGGCCCAGCGAATCATGGTCATTGGCGTCGCCGAGGTGGCCCAGGTTCTCCAGCTTCGACTCCTGCAGGCTCGTCGCGATCGAGATCACCGCGGCGCGCTCAGGCAGGCCGGCCTTCTTCGTGGCGGCGATGATCGCCTTGACGTTGGCGGTCTGCTCATCGTTGAGGGTGATGTGGGACTGGTCGCCCTGGGGCTTCGGGGCGGCCGACTGCACCGCCACCGCGACCGGCTTGGCATCCACGGGGTTGGCGTGGGCGGCGATCGGGCCGGCGAAGACACCACCGGCGAACGCGAGACCAGCAACAGACACCATGCTCTTACGGAAGATCGTGTTCATGGGGGTAGCTCCTTCGGGGGTAGGAAACACCCGCACCGCCAATGGGGGTCGGCGACACAAGGGGTGTGAGCACCTCGTCCGGCGCTGCATCAAACAAAGGAAAAAAGTCTTAGGGAGATCGGCACCGCCAAGCGGGGGGGCTTGCGGGGGCCGGGTCGGCGGCCTGCGAGCCGGAGGGCTCGGGCGCCGGGTCCATGTGTAACGACCGGGGGTCCGGGGTCATTCCGGGGGCCGGGTCATTCCGTGGCACCCGATGGGGCGGGGCTGGGGAGGCTTCAACGATGCGGGCCGGGTCGGCATTCCAACCCCGCTACCAACCCGTAGGCGGGGCGGTGAGGCGGTGGTCCTGCGATCATCAGAGTGTGTAACGACCCCGCCCCGGCCATCATTCCGACCCACCGGTGCACCCGGTCACAGGCCAAACGCCCCGAACCTCGTACCGCGGCCATCGGCGCTCTCGGCTCAACCCCTCAGACCGGACAAACCTCCCATACGGCGGCGCGGCCGGCCTCAGCCCGTTCCGTTCTGGGCATGATCCACTCGGCTTTGCCAATATCGAGGTGTCCGAGACGGCGGGACACCCCGACATCATTGAACTCGTGTCGATCATGCGGATGTTGGAGCTTTCCACGGGCCCGGGCGGGGGAGGCCGAGCCGCCTAGGACCCGGGGATGTTGAGGCCGCCCAGGGGTGGAGACGTCGAAACCGCGCCCCCGAACCAGGGACGCGGTTTCGCGGACGTCAGGTATGTGTCGGGTCAGGCGACGTTGCGTTGGGCTGGGACGGTCGACTTGTGCGGGTGACCCAGTCGGGCCTCCAGCCGTGCGACGTCGACCCGGGCGTGCCGGCGGTCTGCCAGGTCCTCCCAGCCGACGGCGAGCAGTCGCAGTCGTTCCGACTCGCTGAAGCCGCCCCACACGCCGTACGGCTCACGGACCGACAGCGCGTGTGCGGCGCACTCGGCCCGGACCGGGCAGGCGCGACAGACCGACTTGGCGGCGGACTCGCGACGCAGTCGGGAGGAGCCACGCTCGCCGTCCGGGTGGAAGAACTGGGCGCTGTCCCGCCCTCGGCAGGCACCGAGCCGTTGCCAGTCCCAGAGATCGACGATGGGTCCGGGCAGTCTACGTACGTTCGACATCAGCACCCCTCCTCCCGCGCGGCTCCGCGAGAATCCTTGTGGCCGGCATCCGTGCGGCGGGCCGCGCAGGCGCACCGTTCCCGGCCTGGACCTCCCGGTACCCGGGCCGCAGCCGACTCACACGTGTGTGATCGAAAACGTCCTACAAATTGCGGCTTTTGCCCTATCTGTCGGAAAAGTTCGAAGGATTGCCGGGAACCCCCTCCCGAGCCGACCCCGTCATGGTCTGCTCGTTGGCGGAGAGGAGACCACAGTGCGTACCGTCCTTGTGTGCGTTCGGACACCACTCGCGGCCCAGCACCTTGCTTCTGCTGCCGCGCGGCTGGGGTTGTCAGCAATTGTTCGTACCGCAGTCTCCGATCCTGAGGTGATGCTGCGGCTGGCCGAGCGACCGGCCGACGTGGTGTTGGCCGACACGGCCCTCACCCGGCCGGACAGCGCCGGCTTCGTTCGTCGGGTCCTGGCCCGCGCGCCGCAGGCCGCGGTGCTGCTGCTCGGCACCGAAGAGTCCGAGGCGGCGGCGGCCACCATCAGCGCCGGTGCCCGCGGTCTCATTCAGAACGTCGACCACGACCTGACCAGCGCGGTGGCCAAGGCCCTCCTGCTGCTCACAGCGCCCGGCCGGGCCTCCCGGCAGCGGATCACCGATCCGGCCCGGGATGCCGCGGCGGTAGGCGGTTCTGGTCGCTCCGGGCCGTCCCCGCGTGGCTCCGGCGAGCCCGGCTGGCCGGCAACGCCCGGCGACGGGTCGGCGGGGATGCCGTCGGTGCCGGTGCAGCGGGGGGACGACGAGGCCGAGTCGGCGACCGGCGAGTCGTCGGCGGATCAGACCGATCCGGCCCGGCCGGCTGCGAACGCCCGGCCCACCCGGGCGTCGATCGGGCTCACCGAGCGCGAGCTTCAGGTGCTGCTCGGCATGGCCGAGGGTAAGAGCAACGCGGAGATCGGCCGGGAGTTGTTCGTCTCGGAAGACACGGTCAAGACGCACGCTCGCCGGTTGTTCCGCAAGCTTGGGGCCCGGGACCGGGCGCACGCGGTGGCAGCCGGCTTCCGCGCCGGGCTGGTCGCCTGAGGGTCACGCCACGGTCACCGGCACGCGCCACGCCGCACTCCACCGGCAGGCGCCACGCCGCGCTGCGCCGCACTCCACCGGCACGCGCCACGCCGCGCTGCCGCGCAGTCATCGGCGAGCGCCACGCCGCACGTCACGGTCACCGGCAGGCGCCGCACGGCACCATCAAACGGCGTCCACGCACCCGACCGTCACTGCGTTGCGGTCGGGGTGCCCGGCTCGTCCTCGGTGCCCTCGGTCAGGGTGTCGTGCACGCCGTCGGCGTAGCCCCGGGCGTAGTCCCAGGTCACGTAGTGGTCCGGGTCGGGGTCGTACGCGGGCTCGTGCACCCGGGGGCGGCCCGAGTTGAGCAGGTGGCGCAGGTTGCCCCGGAGCAGGTCCCAGTCGAAGTAGTGGGGCTCTCGGCAGTCCTCGCATTCGATCACCAGGCCACGGACCCCGATCGGGGCGAGCAGGGCCTGGTAGATCTCCAGGTCGGCGAGGTCTTCCAGCACGTCCTGCCGCTCGACGTCGGTCAGCGGATCCGGCGTCGGGTCATCGCCCGGCTCATCCAGACCCGCTGTGGGATCGGCCGGGTCGCCATTGAACGGGTCGATGGGCTCGTCGTGCACCCCTTCACCGTAGACCCAACGCGGCGCGGACGTCCGCCCCCCGGGCCGTGCGCCGGGCCGGGCCGCCACAGACGGGTCGCCCAGGTCACTGGGTACGATGAGGCGACGTGCCGGCACCGTGGCGCGCTCCGGTGCCCGCCCGCGCCACCTCGCTGAAGCCCATCCGAGCAGCTCAGGGGAGCAATCGTGGAAAATTCGCCCAGCACCGATCTTCCGGCCGGCGTGGAGCACGCCGACCTGGGCGGCCACCTGCCCGAGCTGCCGGCTGGCTCCGCCCGGGTGGTTCCGCTCGGCCTCACCTTCGACGACGTGCTGCTCCAGCCGGGCGAGTCGGACGTGGTGCCCAGTCGGGTCAACACCCGGACGAAGCTCACCCGCAACGTCGAGTTGTCCATTCCGCTGCTCTCCAGCGCGATGGACACGGTGACCGAGGCCCGGATGGCGATCGCCATGGCCCGCCAGGGCGGCATCGGCGTGTTGCACCGCAACCTCTCGATGGAGGACCAGGCGCTCCAGGTCGACCTGGTCAAGCGCTCCGAGTCCGGCATGATCACCAACCCGGTGACCGCCAGCCCTGACGACACGCTGCGCGAGGTCGACGAGCTGTGCGGGCGTTACCGCATCTCCGGCGTCCCCGTGGTGGACGGCGACGGCCAGCTGGTCGGCATCGTCACCAACCGCGACATGCGTTTCGTCTCCGAGCCGGACACCCCGGTCCGCGAGATCATGACCCACACCCCGCTGGTCACCGCCCGGGTGGGCGTGAGCAAGGACGACGCTCTCGCGCTGCTGCGCCAGCACAAGGTCGAGAAGCTGCCGATCGTCGACGAGTCGGGCCGGCTGCGTGGCCTGATAACCGTGAAGGACTTCACCAAGAGCGAGCAGTACCCGGACGCCAGCAAGGACGACGCCGGCCGCCTCCGGGTCGCCGCCGCCATCGGCGTCGGTGAGGACTCGTACAAGCGGGCCCGTGCCCTGGTCGACGCGGGCGTCGACGTGCTGATCGTGGACACCGCGCACGGTCACCAGCGGGCCGTGCTGGACATGGTCCGCCGGCTCAAGGCCGACGTCACTGTCGACATCATGGGCGGCAACGTGGCCACGTACGCCGGCGCGAAGGCGCTGGTCGACGCCGGCGCCGACGGCGTCAAGGTGGGCGTGGGTCCGGGCGCGATCTGCACCACCCGGATCGTCGCCGGTGTCGGTGTGCCGCAGGTGACCGCGATCATGGAGGCGGCCCGTGCCGCCCGGCCGGCCGGCGTGCCGGTGATCGGCGACGGTGGCATCCAATACTCCGGCGACATCGCCAAGGCCCTGGTGGCCGGCGCCGACACGGTGATGCTCGGCAGCCTGCTGGCCGGCTGCGAGGAGAGCCCCGGCGAGCTGATCTTCGTCAACGGCAAGCAGTTCAAGACCTACCGCGGGATGGGGTCGCTCGGCGCGATGCAGTCCCGGGGTCAGGCCAAGTCGTACAGCAAGGACCGCTACTTCCAGCAGGACGTGCTCAGCGACGACAAGCTCGTCCCGGAGGGCGTCGAGGGTCAGGTGCCCTACCGGGGGCCGCTCTCCCGGGTCGCCCACCAGCTGGTCGGCGGTTTGCGACTGGCCATGGGATACGCCGGTGCGGAGAACATCCCCGATCTGCACCGCCGGGGCCAGCTCATCCGGATCACCGCGGCCGGGCTGAAGGAGAGCCACCCGCACGACATCCAGATGACTGTCGAGGCGCCCAACTACCACACCCGCTGACCCACCACCCCCAACCATCTGGAGTCCCCCATGCGTGACGTGGTCGAGATCGGGCTGGGCAAGACCGCGCAGCGCGGCTACCACCTGGACGACATCGCCATCGTGCCGAGCCGCCGGACCAGGGACGTCGACGACGTCTCCACCTCCTGGCAGCTCGACGCGTACCCGTTCGGTATCCCGTGCGTCGGCCACCCCTCCGACGCCACCATGAGCCCGGCGTCGGCGGTGCGGCTCGGTGAGCTCGGCGGCCTCGGTGTGCTCAACGTCGAGGGGCTCTGGACCCGCTACGAGAACCCGACCAAGGTGCTGGAGGAGCTGGCCGGCCTCGACGAGGACGCCCGCGCCACCAAGAAGCTCCAGGAGGTGTACGCCGAGCCGATCCGCCCGGACCTGATCGCCGAGCGGGTTCGTGAGCTGCGCGCCGGTGGCGGCACTGTGGCGGTGCGGGTCTCCCCGCAGCACACCCTGGCGCTGGCTCCGGTGATCCTGGACGCCGGGGTGGACATCCTGGTCATCCAGGGCACCATCGTCTCGGCCGAGCACGTGTCGACCACCGATGAGCCGTTGAACCTCAAGGAGTTCATCGCCGACCTCGACCTGCCGGTGATCGTCGGCGGTTGCACGGACTACAAGACCGCCCTTCACCTGATGCGTACCGGTGCGGCCGGGGTCATCGTGGGCATCGGTGGCGACGAGTGGTCGACCACCGAGTCGGTGCTGGGGATCCGGGTGCCGATGGCGACCGCGATCGCGGATGCGGCGGCGGCCCGCCGCGACTATCTGGACGAGACCGGCGGCCGGTACGTGCACCTCATCGCCGACGGTGACATCCAGACCTCGGGTGACATCGCCAAGGCGCTCGGCTGCGGTGCGGACGCGGTGATGCTCGGTGAGCCGCTGTCGCTCTGCGAGGAGGCCCCCGCCGGTGGTGCCTGGTGGCACTCGGCGGCAAGTCACCCGTCGCTGCCTCGGGGCGCGTTCGAGGTTGCCGGTGAGCCGCTCGGGTCGATGGAGGAGCTGCTCTTCGGGCCGGCTGACGAGGCCGACGGCCAGCTCAACCTGTTCGGTGGGCTGCGTCGGGCGATGGCCAAGTGCGGTTACCGCGACCTGAAGGAGTTCCAGAAGGTCGGCCTGGTCCTCGACCGCTGACCCTTCTCTCAGACGCCGGAAGGCCGGCCCCGCGGTGCTGCGGGGCCGGCCTTCGTCGCGTTCAGCCGGGAGTCACTTGTCCAGGTAGATGGTCAGGTCGGACATGTTGCGGTAGCTGATCGCCGCGAAGTCGAGCGACTGGCCCTTGTTGTCGGCACCGCCGGGGGCGGTGTCCATCTCCCAGTTGGCGTGGTGGAAGTTCCGCTCGCCGATGGTCTGGAAGAACTGCTGGAAGTTGAGGTCACCCTCGCCCAGCGGGGTCATCTGGTATCCGTTGGGAACACTGGTGTCCCGGTCGCCGTCCTTGGCGTGGAAGAGCGGGAACCGGGTGGTCCGGTCGGCCACGGTGAGGATCGGGTCGAACAGGTCGGTCACTTCCTGGCCGGCCGGGTCGACGTACTTCTGGTGCTTGTAGCGGGCCACGTAGGCCCAGTAGATGTCGAGCTCGAAGAAGACGTACCGCGGGTCGGTGATCTCGAAGAAGTACTCCAGCCGGCGGATGCCGGACGACCGGGTCTGCCGGCCCTGCGCGTCGCGCGGGCCACGGTCGATCAGGAAGCTGTACGCGGCGTCGTGGTTGTGCGTGTACAGCCGCATGCCCCGGGCCCGTGCCTGCCGGCCCAGCTCGTTCCAGATGTCGGCGGCGGCGTCCCACTCGGCCTTGTACGCGCTGCTGGTCGGGTCGCTGCCGGTGCCGATGTTCTTCATGCCGAGTTCCTCGGCGATGTCGAGCTGCTGCTGGAAGGTGGCCGGCTGGATCGAGGTGTGGGTGCCGTTGGCCACCAGACCGTTGTCGTCGAGGATCTTGCGGATCTCGGTGGGGGTGATCTGCCGGCCGAGGATCTCGGTGCTCTGCGTGTAGCCGGCGAACTCGATCTCCTTGTAGCCGATCTCGGCGAGCCGGGCGAGGACGCGCTCGAAACCGTAGGGCACTCCACTGTCGTCGGGCGCGGCGGTGATCCGGTCGCGGACGCTGTAGAGGATGATGCCGCGGTTCTTCGCCGGGATCAGCGGCTCGACCCGCAGCTTGCCCTTGGGTTTGGCGAGCGCGGGGGTGCCGGTGGCGAGGACCGGTAGGCCGGCCGCGCCGATCGCGGCGGCTGCGCCGGCGGACGCGGCGAGCAGGGACCGACGGCTGAGTCGGCCGGTGGGGGTGGCGTCGGGTGCGGTGTGGTCTGGCATGGTTCCACCTTTCGCGACGGTGGTCGGAGATCGACACTAACGTCGGTCAAAGTCGAAAGAAAGTACCGATCGACGGCTACTTTTGTTTGATTCAACGAAAGTTACTGATGATCGTCAATACGGGCCGTGTCGCCTGCGGCGCTGACTACGCTCGTCCTGACCGGAGGTACCGCAGGGGGTGTGCATGGTCCGGACCGGACGGAGATCGGCCGGCAGTCGGTTGGCCGCAATCGCCGCCACGCTGACCTGCGTCGTCGGACTGGCCACGACCGGTTGTACGGGCGACAGCGACGGGTTCAGCCCCGGCGCGGCCGACGCGGGCGACCCGTACGTGCCGGGGCGCGGCAACGGCGGCTACGACGTCTCGCACTACGACCTCGACGTTCGCTACGACCCGTCGACGGACCGGCTGAACGGTCGCGCCGTCATCACGGCCACGGCCACCCAGGACCTGTCCCGGTTCAACCTGGACCTGGCCGGCCTGACCGTCAGCGCGGTCACCGTTGCCGACGCACGAGCCGACCACCGGCGCGGCGACGGCGAGCTGGTGGTGACCCCGCGCGCCGGGCTCCCGCGCGGCCGGCAGTTCACCGTGGCGGTCGACTACGCGGGTGTGCCCACGGCTGTGGTCGACGGGTCGTTGGGCAGCGGGGGTTTCCTGCACACCGCCGACGGCGCTGTCGCACTTGGCCAACCCGACTCGGCCGCCACCTGGTTCCCGGTCAACGACCACCCGTCGGACAAGGCCACCTACGACCTGGCGGTGACCGTCCCGGATGGCCTGGCCGCACTGAGCAACGGTGTGCCCGGCCCGAAGAGCAGCGCCGACGGCTGGACCACCTGGCACTGGTCGGAGCGAGCCCCGATGGCCAGCTACCTGAGCACCCTGGTGATCGGCGACTACCGGGTGGTGACCGGCACGCACGCCGGCCGACCGATGGTCACGGCGGTGGCGGCGAGCCTGCCCGCGAACGGCGGCGCGGCCAGCTCACTGGCCCGCACCGGGGCGATCGTCGACTTCCTGGCCAGCCGGTTCGGCCCGTACCCGTTCGACTCGTACGGCGGGATCGTGGTCGCCGACGACCGGATCGGGTACGCGCTGGAGACCCAGTCCCGCCCGGTCTACGGGCCCGCCTTCTTTGCGGACGACCAACCCAACCCGAGCGTTGTGGCGCACGAGCTGGCCCACCAGTGGTTCGGCGACAGTGTGTCGTTGACCAGGTGGAGCGACATCTGGCTCAACGAGGGCTTCGCCAGCTACGCGGAGTGGCTGTGGGAGGAGCACGACGGCGGCCGGACCGCGCAACGCAACTTCGAGCTCCAGTACGCGGCGACCGACTGGTCGCAGCCGTCGGTCGAGCCGGGCCGGGAGTCGATGTTCGGCACGGCCGTCTACAAGCGGGGGGCACTCGCAGTGCACGCGCTGCGTCGGACCGTCGGTGACGACACGTTCTTCCGCCTCCTGCGGACCTGGACCAGCGAGCGGGCGGCGGGCAACGCGACCACCTCGGACCTCGTCGCGCTGGCCGAGCGGGTGGCGGGGCGGCAGCTTCGACCGCTCTTCGACGCCTGGTTGGTGGGTGGATCAGCGCCCACACTGCCGTGACGGAGCCGTGATGGCCGGTCGATATGCTCCCGCCTGCGGACGGCGGGGGACCGTACGTGCGCGCGGAGCGGTGGACGCCGTCACCGCGACCGTACCGGGGAGGGTTCGAGATGCGGGTGACGCGGCACGACCTACGGATGGGCGTCGGTCTGTTGGTGACCGGGGCGCTCGCACTGTCCGGATGCGACTCGTCGGCCCCGGAGGCGGCGTCGGCGCCGAGCGCGTCGCCCACCCCGGCACGGACGTTCAATGCCGGTGCCGAGGGGGTCGGGGACGCCTACTTCCCGACCTACGGCAACGGCGGCTACGACGTCGGGCGGTACACGGTCAAGGTGCGCTACGACCCGGCGAAGGACCGGTTGACCGGTACGACCACGGTGCAGGCCACCGCGACGACCGACCTGTCGACGTTCAACCTCGATCTGGCCGGCCTGACGGTCACCACGGTCACCGTGGACGGCGCGCCGGCCACCCATGAGCGGAAGCGGAACGAGCTGGTGGTCAAGCCGGCCTCCGGCCTGATCAACGGCAACGGGTTCGTCGCCGAGGTCACCTACGAGGGTGTGCCGAAGCCGCTGAAGAACGAGACGCTCGGTGAGGGCGGGTTCCTGCACACCCCGGACGGTGCCATCGCCCTGGGCCAGCCCGAGTCGGCCAGCACCTGGTACCCGGTCAACGACCACCCGTCCGACAAGGCGGCGTACGACTTCGAGGTCACAGTGCCCGACGGTCTGACCGCGGTCAGCAACGGCGTGCCGGGCGGCAAGGCCAGCAAGGACGGCTGGACCACCTGGAAGTGGTCGGAGAAGTCGCCGATGGCGAGCTATCTGAGCACGCTGGTGATCGGCAAGTTCCGGATCACCACCGGCGAGCACAAGGGTCGCCCGGTCTACAACGCGGTCGCCACCAACGTGGCCAAGGGCGCGGCCGACACGTCGATCGCCCAGACCGTCAAGGTGGCCGACTATCTGGAGAGCGTGTTCGGGCCGTACCCGTTCGACGCGTACGGCGGTGTGGTGGTCACCGACAGCCGGATCTCGTACGCGCTGGAGACGCAGAGCCGCCCGGTCTACTCCGCCGGCTTCTTCCGGCAGGGCGAGAACACCGAGGTGGTCGCGCACGAGCTGGCGCACCAGTGGTTCGGTGACAGTGTCGCGCTGGCCAGGTGGGAGGACATCTGGCTCAACGAGGGCTTCGCGACGTACGCGGAGTGGCTCTGGGCCGAGCACACCAGGACGTACACGGCCAAGAAGGCCTTCGACAACCGGTACGCCCGGATGTCCGCTCAGGTGTGGAAGACGCCGCCGGGCAAGCCTGGTGCCAAGGAGTTGTTCAGCGAGTCTGTCTACCAGCGCGGCGGCATGACCCTGCACGCCCTGCGGGTGGCTGTGGGCGACAAGGCGTTCTTCGAGATCGTCAAGACCTGGGCGGCGGAGAAGCGCAACGGCACCGCCACCACGGCGGAGTTCGTCGCCCTCGCCGAGCGCGTCTCCGGCAAGCAGCTCGACGCGCTCTTCGACGCCTGGTTGTACGGCACGAAGAAGCCGGCCCTGCCCAAGCGGCTCTGAGCGGGGTCAGTTCTTGACGACCAGGGTGGGGTTGGCGGCGAGGTAGGCGTCGGCGCGGCCGGCGCGGAGTTCGGTGATGAACTTCCGGCCGACGGCGGTGAGCTGTTCGCCGCGGTAGGCGCTGCCCTTGCCGACGCCGGACCCGGGCAGGCCGACGAGCACGAACTTGTTCTCCGGCATCCCACCGAGGGCGTACGCGATGTCGACGATCCGCCGCCCACCCACGTAGATCAGCGTGTTACCCAGCGCCGCGACGACCTGGTCGACCCGCTCCGGTTGCCGGGCCAGGCCCTCGTCCAGGATCTTGCTGGTCAGCGCCTTGATCAGTTGCTGTTGGTGACGCTGCCGGGCGTAGTCGCCGCCGGTGATGTAGCGCTGCCGCGCGTAGTCCAGTGCCTGCCAGCCGTTGAGGTGCTGCTCGCCCTTCTCGTAGACCTGCTGCGGACCGGTGTAACCGCCCGGCACGCTCTCCCGGTATTTGCCGTCCGGTCGGCGGTGCATCGACTCGACCCGCTGGTCGACGTAGATGTCCACCCCGCCCAGCGCGTTGACCAGCTTGTCGAACCCGTTGAACGTGAGCACCGCACCGGCGTCGATCCGCAGCCCGGTGTACCCGGCGACCGTGCTGCGCAGCAGCTCGTACCCCTGGGCGGTGCTCGGCTCCTTGGGTTTGCCCGGCACCCGGCTGCCGAAGCTCATCGCGTGGGTGAGCTTGGTCTTGCCGCCCTTGTAGCCGGCCTTCGGGAACGCCGGGATGTCCACCAGCAGGTCGCGGGGGAGCGAGAAGAGGTACGCCCGGCCCAACCCCTTCGGCACGTGCAGCACCAGCACGGCGTCCGAGTGCGGTTCCCATCCGGGCACGCTGACCCGGGTGTCCACGCCGACCAGCAGCAGGTTGAGCGGGCCGGTGATGTCCGCGCCCGGCGGTGGGCCGCTGGGGCTCGGGGTGGGCGTCGGAATCGGCGTCGGCGTCGGCGAGCCGGCCACCGGAGCGCCGCCCGGCTTGTTGTCGCTGGTCAGCCGGGTGATCACCACCGCCCCGGCCGCGATCAGCGCGACGGCCGCGAGGGCCGTCAACCCCAGCAGCAACCACCGTCGGCGCGGTGCCATCGACCCGAGGATCATCTGAAAATTCCCTCCACCTGTCTGGTGAACAACGCTCCGACGGGTGCTCCGGGTTGCGGCCGGAAGGCGCCGGGTCGGTCGGCCGGAGCATGATCGCGCGAAATCGGGCGCTAGCGCGAGCGCTACTGGCGAGTAATGATGCATCCATGCGGTATGACGTGGTCGTCATCGGGTCCGGCTTCGGCGGCAGCGTCACCGCGCTCCGCCTCTCCGAAAAGGGCTACTCCGTCGCTGTGCTGGAAGCCGGCCGACGCTTCGCCGACGACGAGTTCCCGCAGACGTCCTGGCGTGCCCGCCGGTTCCTGTGGGCGCCGAAACTGGGCTGCTACGGCATCCAGCGGATCACCCTGCTCCGCCCGGCCGCGAAGCGCTCCGGCGGTGGTGTGCTGGTGCTCTCCGGAGCCGGGGTGGGCGGCGGCTCACTGGTCTACGCGAACACCCTCTACGAGCCGCTGCCGCCCTTCTACACCGACCCACAGTGGCGGGACATCACCGACTGGCGCGACGAGTTGGCCCGCCACTACGACCAGGCGAAGCGGATGCTCGGCGTCACCACGTACCCGGTGAACACCGGCGCGGACCGGGCCATGCGGGCGGTGGCCGAGCGGATGGGGGTGGGGCACACCTTCCACGCCACCCCGGTGGGCGTGCACATCGGCCGCCCCGGCGAGCGGATCGCCGACCCGTACTTCGGCGGCGCCGGGCCGGAGCGCACCGGCTGCTCGCACTGCGGCGGGTGCATGACCGGCTGCCGGCACGGGGCGAAGAACACCCTGGTCAAGAACTATCTCTGGCTCGCCGAGCGGCTGGGCGCCGTCGTGCACCCGCTGACCACGGTGACTGCCGTCAAACCCGCCGCGGAGGGCGGGTACGAGGTGCACACCGTCCGCACCGGCGCCTGGGTGCGTCACCGCCGCCAGGTGATCCACGCCGACCAGGTGGTGTTCGCCGCCGGAGCGCTCGGCACCCAACGGCTGCTGCACGCGATGAAGGACGACGGCGTGCTACCCGGGCTCTCGCCCCGCCTGGGCGAGCTGACCCGGACCAACTCCGAGGCGATCCTGGGTGCCTCGGTGGCACGCCAGCAGGCCCGGGCCGAAGGGCTGGACTTCACCGACGGCGTGGCGATCACCAGCTCGTTCCACCCCGACCCGCAGACCCACATCGAACCGGTCCGCTACGGGCGCGGCTCCAACGCGATGGGGCTGCTCCAGTCGCTGCTGGTCGACGGCGGTCCCCACCGGGTACGCCGCTGGCTGGGCAGCATCGTGCGCCAGCCACGGCTGGCCGCCCGGATGCTGTCCGTGCGCGGCTGGTCGGAGCGGACGGTGATCGCCCTGGTGATGCAGTCGGTGGACAACTCACTGACCACCCGGTGGCGGCGCGGCCTGTTCGGTCGTCGACTGGTCACCGGCCCGGGCCACGGCACCCCGAGCCCGACCTGGATCCCGGCCGGCAACATTGCCGCCCGACTGCTCGCCGACGAGATCGGCGGCACCCCCGGCGGCTCACTCACCGAGCCGTTCGACATCCCGGTGACCGCGCACATCCTCGGCGGGGCGCCCATCGGCGCCACCCCGGCCGACGGGGTGGTCGACCCCTGGCACCGGGTGTACGGGCACCCCGGGCTGCACGTCGTCGACGGCGCTGCGGTCTCGGCCAACCTCGGCGTGAACCCGTCGCTGACGATCACCGCGCAGGCGGAACGGGCGATGTCCTTCTGGCCCAACCGGGGCGAGGAGGACCCCCGCCCGACGCTCGGGTCCCCGTACCGCCGGCTGGCACCCGTACCCCCGCACCACCCGGCGGTGCCGACGGACGCCCCGGGCGCGCTGCGGCCCTGAGGCCGGCGGGCGCGGGGGGCGAGCCGGTGCCGGGCGCGGCCGTGACTGTCGGTAGGATTTGCGCACATGAGCCTGCCTCGCCCCGTCCTCGTGGTGGACTTCGGAGCCCAGTACGCCCAGCTCATCGCGCGCCGGGTCCGTGAGGCGAAGGTCTACTCCGAGATCGTGCCGCACTCGATGCCGATCGCCGAGATGCTGGCGAAGAACCCCGCCGCGATCATCCTCTCCGGTGGCCCCGCCAGCGTCTACGCAGTTGACGCGCCGCAGATCGACGCGGGCGTGTTCAGCGCCGACGTGCCGGTCTTCGGCATCTGCTACGGCTTCCAGGCGATGGCCCAGGCGCTCGGCGGCACTGTCGCGAAGACCGGCAACCGCGAGTACGGCGGTACGCCGCTGCGCCCCCGCCTGCTCGAACCCGGTGTGCTGCTGCGCGACCTCCCGGCGGACCTGCCCGTCTGGATGAGCCACGGTGACGCCGTCACCGAGGCCCCCGCGGGCTTCACGGTGACCGCCGAGTCGGCGGGCGCGCCGGTCGCCGCCTTCGAGGACCTGGCCGGCCGGCGTGCCGGCGTGCAGTTCCACCCGGAGGTCGGGCACACCGCGCACGGCCAGGAGATGCTGACCCGCTTCCTGTACGACATCGCCGGCATCGAGCCGACCTGGACGCCCGAGAACATCATCGACGAGCAGGTTGCCCGGATCCGCGCCCAGGTCGGCGACAAGGAGGTCATCTGCGGCCTGTCCGGCGGGGTGGACTCCGCGGTCGCCGCCGCGCTGGTGCACAAGGCGGTCGGTGACCAGCTCACCTGCGTCTTCGTCGACCACGGCCTGCTGCGCGCCGGTGAAGCCGAGCAGGTGGAGAAGGACTACGTCGCCGCCACCGGCATCAAGCTGAAGGTGGTCGACGCCACCGACCGGTTCCTCGGCGCGCTGGCCGACGTGACCGACCCGGAGCAGAAGCGCAAGATCATTGGCCGGGAGTTCATCCGGGTCTTCGAGGCCGCCGCCCGCGAGATCGCCTCGCACGGCGACGTCGAGTTCCTCGTCCAGGGCACCCTCTACCCCGACGTGGTGGAGTCTGGCGGCGGCACCGGCACCGCCAACATCAAGAGCCACCACAACGTCGGCGGTCTGCCCGAGGACCTGAAGTTCGCCCTGGTCGAGCCGCTGCGCACCCTCTTCAAGGACGAGGTCCGGGCGCTCGGCCTCCAGCTGGGCCTGCCCGAGGCGATGGTCTGGCGCCACCCGTTCCCCGGCCCCGGCCTGGCCATCCGGATCATCGGCGCGGTCAACCAGGAGCGCCTCGACCTGCTCCGCGAGGCCGACCTGATCGCCCGCGAGGAGCTGACCGCCGCCGGCCTGGACCGCGGCGTCTGGCAGTTCCCGGTGGTGCTGCTCGCCGACGTCCGCAGCGTCGGTGTGCAGGGAGACGGGCGCAGTTACGGGCACCCCGTGGTGCTGCGCCCTGTCTCCAGCGAGGACGCCATGACCGCTGACTGGTCACGACTGCCCTACGAGGTGGTTGCCCGGATCTCCACCCGGATCACCAACGAGGTGGCTGAGGTGAACCGCGTGGTCCTGGACGTGACCAGCAAGCCGCCGGGCACCATCGAGTGGGAGTAGGCGCCGCTCAGGCGGCCGGCGGCGTGTTGAACGGGGTCGTCGGCGGGTAGGGCGGCGTCGGGGCGTTGGGCTGCGGCGCGGTGCCCGCCGGGTGCGGCCAGGCCGGCGCGCCGGTGGGCTCCTCCGGCATCAGGAACCACATGATCGGGTACGCGAACAGCGCCAGCCCGCCGGTGAGCAGGCCGCTGACCGCGAAGAGCACCCGGACCAGTGTGGGATCGATGGCGAAGTAGCGGCCGATGCCGCTGGCGACCCCCGCGATCATGCGGTCGGTGGTGGGTCGCCGGAGCTGCTTGTACGGGGCGTGGGGAGCGGTGGTCGATGTCATGACCCCACTGTCCGCGCTGGCGACCGGCCCGCCCTCGGTGACCGCCCGGATCCTTACCCTGACCGATCCCTGATCGGTGTCAGACAGTCAGGAATCCGACTCTTTTCCGTTCCGGTAACCAGGCGCGGGGAGAATTTGGTCCCGTGACCACCTTGCTGGAGCCGCTCCGCAGGATCGCGGCATACGCAGTTTGTGCTGATTCAAGAGGCCGAGTCTTGCTGGTCCGCGCATCGGAGCGCTCCGGCACCCCCGGCACGTGGTCGCTGCCTGGCGGGGCGGTCGACCACGGCGAGGACCCGAACCACACAGTCGTCCGTGAAACCGCCGCCGAAACCGGCCTCTCGGTCGCCGTCTCCGGCCTGGCCGACGTGCTCGCCGACATGCGCGCACTGCCGGACCGCGGCATCACCATCCACACCGACCGGTTGATCTACCGGGTGGCGGTGCGTGGCGGCACACTGGCCGACCGGGTCGGCGAGCGTCCCACCGACCTGGCCCGCTGGTACACGCTCGACGAGGCGCGCGAGCTGCCCCTGCGCTCGTTCACCGCACGCGCCCTCGGGCTGCCCGCCTCCTCGGCCGACGTGGTGCCCGACGAGGCACCCGAGTTCCCCTCGTTCTACGCGGTGCCCGGCCCGGACGGGCTGCACCGGGCGCAGCGCTTCGCCGCGTACGCCGTCTGCACCGACCCGGCCGGCCGGGTGCTGCTCACCCGGGTCTCCGACGGCTACCCCGGCGCCGGCTGCTGGCACCTGCCCGGCGGCGGCACCGACTACGGCGAGCAGCCCGGAGCGGCCCTCATCCGCGAACTGGTCGAGGAGACCGGGCAGACCGGCCGCCTGGTCGAGCTTCTCGGAGTGGCCAGCCACCGCGACGCCGCCTCACTCGGCCCCGAGGGCTACCCGATCGACTGGCACGGGGTGCGCGCCTTCTACCGCGTCGTCGTCGACCAACCCAACCCGCTGACCGTGGCCGACGTGGGCGGCTCCACCTGCGAGGCCCGCTGGTTCGGGCGGGAGGAGCTGGGCGCTCTCCCCACCCACCACCTCACCGAGGTGACCGCCGAAGCAGTCCAAGCCGCCCAGCTCACCTGATCCGTGGTCATCCCGGCCTCGTTCTGGCGCCGGTGTGACCTGCGGTGATGCGGGCTCGGTGCATCTCGCGTCAGGCGCGCGCAGGTGACCGCGGCCGCGCTGCCTGGCGTCGGGGATGTCCGTGCTGCGTGCTGCGTGCTGCCGGCGGTTTTGCGGGCGTGTGGTCGTGCGGGTGTGGATACCCGGCAATCCCGCGGCGAAGTGCTGCGGCCGAATGATTGACTCGGTTTCATTGAAGTCGCGGTATCCCAGCACCAGGACACCCCGATTTCCGCAAAACCGAGTCGATCATTGCTTGAGCGGCCTCGTAGCCACGCGTTGACCTGACGCAGCACGGACATATCCGCAGAAAGGGCACCCTCCGGCAAGGGGGCGGTCCTTCGGAGCTGAGGCCGGTTTGAACGCAGCCCGGTGCGGAGGGTCGGCGCCACAGGTCGAGGTCCGTCGGGGCACCCCTCCTGCCCGCCTCGCCCCGTTGATCATGAAGTTATTGTCAGGACACGCCGAGATGGACGGCTATAACTTCATGATCGACGGGTTTGGTGGGCTTGGTGGGCGGGCGGGAGTGGGCGGGGATGGGGTTCTTGCGGCGGGTTGGGGTTTATGGGGTTCTGTGGGATGGCGATCGGGTGCTGGTGGTTCGGGACGGGGTGGGCGGTGAGTTTCCCGAGGTGTGGCGGCTGCCGGGAGGTGCCGTCGCGCACGCCGAGCATCCCGAGCGTGCCGTGGTTCGTGCCGTCGCCGAGCAGACCGGGCTGACCGTTGCGGCGGGTCGACTGCGGGCGGTGGTCGCAGACGTGACCAGCTATCCGGAGGACGTCTCGCTGCACACCGACCGGCTGTTCTTCGAGTTGACCCAGCGTGATGAGCCGGCGGCTGAGGCTGGTGGTGGGTTGGTTGATCGCGTTGCTTGGCTCACCCTGGCCGAGGCGGCGGGGTTGTCGCTGACACCGTTCACCGCCGAAATGCTCGGCCTGCCGGTCACGCCGCTGCCGCCCGGGTCGCACCGGCCGGGTCAGTCGTTTCCGCCGCCGCACCCCGATCGCCGGCTGCGCTTCGGGGCGTACGGGCTGGTGACCGATCCGGCAGGGCGGATCCTGCTCACGCAGATCGCGGACGGCTATCCGGGGGCTGGCTTGTGGCACCTGCCCGGTGGGGGTACCGATCACGGTGAGCAGCCGACCACCGGGTTGCTCCGGGAGTTGGTCGAGGAGGGTGGTCAGCTCGGTCGGGTGGTCGAGCTTCTCGGGGTGGACAATCTGCACAACCCTGCCGCGCTCGGCCCGGAAGGTCGGCCGTTGGACTGGCACGGCGTACGGGTGATCTATCGGGTGTTGGTGGACGTACCTACCGATGCGGTGGTCACCGAATCCGCAGGGGGCTCGACGGCGAGGGCCGGCTGGTTCACCCGCGCCGAAGCTGTTGACCTGCCGTTGAGCGACATCGCTGCGCTGGCAATCGGACAGAGTGGCCGATAGCACGCCGCTCGGTGAGCCGAACTGGTGACCCTCCGGTACAGTCAAAGGCGGGAATGGTGGAGGAAACGGGCGATGAAGCCCGGGATGGGAACAAGCGAGCGGTTCGAGCGGTTTAAGCCAGATATAAGTACCGCCGGCAGCTATCGCCAAGCCATGTTCTCCCATGCGATGGTGTACTCCGCAAAACGGCTGCCGGGCCACGCAAGGTCCGGCACGAGACAGCCGGACACCCGCCCCCCACGGCGGTCAGCCGATCCGGTGATGGAGGAAACGTGCCGAGAGCCCCATGGCGCCGGCGTCGTACTACTGACAGTCCGCGCCCCGCAGGGCGTCGCTGGGCGGGCAGGTTGCGCCGCAGCAGCACGTTCGCCCGCCAGGTGCTCCTGGTCCGGGTCGGTCGTCGTGACGACGACCTGCACGGGACCGACCTGGTTCCTACCGAGCACCGGTACGCCGACCGGCAGCGCCGTCGTTACGGCCTGGACCGGCTCAGCCGGCCGGCTGTCAACGTCGGTCGGGCGGAGATCGAGGCGGTGATGCCGGTCAGCCCGGCGATGCCGCCGATGGCGTACGCCGACGAGGCGTCCGCCGCGACCATCCCGCTGCTTCCCGGCGAGCGCACCATCGCCCGTCGGATGAAGTTCGGCCTGGTCAACGCCTGCACGCTGGCCAGCCTGATGCTCGGCATGCTGGCCATCTTCCTGGCGATGCAGGGCGAGGTGCGCATCGCCGCGCTCTGCCTGATCGCCTGCGTCGCCTTCGATGGTCTGGACGGCGCACTGGCCCGCCGACTCGGGGTGGCCAGCCCGTTCGGCGCGCAGATGGACTCGCTCGCCGACATGTGCTCGTTCGGTCTCGCCGCGCCGGTCGTGGTCTACGCCTCGCTCGCCGGCTCCGTCTCCACCGCCGCGGCGGCGGTGGCGTGCGCCCTGGTCGCGGCCTGTGCCGCTATTCGACTGGCCCGCTTCAACGTCTCGCCGAAGGACGGCCGCTTCTTCTGCGGCGTGCCGACCACGATGGCGGCTGCGGTGCTCGCCCTGACCGTGGCGATCGGCCTGCCGGTGCCCGGGGCCGTGCTGGTCGCCGGGGTGGCGCTGCTGGCCTTCGCGATGGTTTCGAGCTTCCCGTACGCCAAGCTCGCCCGCCTGGTGAAGCTGCCCCCGTGGCTCTGGCTGGCTCCGGTGATCGGCGCACTGGTCGACATCCGGATCACGTTCGCGCTGATCGTGGTGGGTTACCTGGTCAGCGGGCCGGTGCTCTGGCTGCGGCAGCGTCGCACCGCCTGAGCCCAGCACATCGCGCCAAATGAGCACAGCACGCCGCACCACCTGAGCACAGCACCACGTACCACTTGATTGCAGCAACGAGAAAGGGGCGCCGCGGACAGCGGCGCCCCTTTCCTCGTTCGTGGGTCAGCGCCAGCGGGCGATGACCGTGGAACCGCCGACGACCTTGTCGCCCGGCCCGACCAGCGGGTCAGCGGCATCGGCCGGCAGGTAGACGTCGGTCCGGGAGCCGAACCGGATCAGCCCGAAGCGCTCGCCCCTGGCCAGCAGCGCGCCGATGGGCGCGCGCTGCACGATCCGGCGGGCGATGAGCCCGGTGCGCTGCGCGACCACCACCGTGCCGCGAGCGGTGTCCAGCACGGTGTACGCCGCCACGTTGTGCTCGGCGTCCGGCTTCATCGCGTTGACGAAGCCGCCGTCGGCGACGAAGTAGTCCACCACCTTGCCGGCGACCGGGGACCGGTTGACGTGCACGTCCAGCACCGACAGGAAGACCGCGACCCGGAGCCACTCGCCGTCGCCGAAACGCTCGTCGTGCAGCCGCTGCACCGACAGGACCTTGCCGTCCGCGCTGGCGACCACGGCGCTCGGGTCTTCCGGCACGTCCCGCTCGGGGTCGCGGAAGAACGCGGCGACCGGCCCGGCGGCCAGCGCCGGCAGCAGCCAGAGCTTGGACGACGGACGCGCCACCCGGGCCAGCGCCGCGAGGCCCAGCGCGATGCCCGCCGCGGCCACGCCGTTGGAGTCGATGTGCATGCCGCGGGTCAGCGGAACGCTCGACGGGCGGTGCGCGGGGGCCAACCTGTCGGCCGTGGCCGGGCTGGCCGGGGTGAACCGCAGCCGGTAGACCCGCACCGGTGGCGAGTTGCGCAGCACCAGGTCGGCGCCGACGCCGTAGAGCGCGTCCTGTCGAGCCAGCTCGGTGGCCGCGCCGGTGGTCCGGCCCGGCATGGCGATGGTCGCCACGCTCAACACCGCGCCGTCGGAGAGGTATTTGGCCAGGCCCTCGATGCCGCTGCGGGTCTCCTCGGCGGTGCCGGCGAACACCTCGCCGGCGATGACGACCCCGGCGGGCTCGGCCTCGGCCAGCGAGTCGACGACGCTCACCCGGTCGGCGACCCAGCGACCCTGGGCGGTGATGTGCTCGCGGAGCGCGGCAGCGCCGAACGGCTCGGCGGGCACCACGGTGAGCCGGTCACCGGGGAGCAGCGCGTCGATCGCCGCGGCCAGCACTGCGGACTCCGGGCTCGCCCCGACCAGCAGGGCGGCCTTGGGATCGTTGATCCGGGCCAGCTCGGTGACGAGGGTACGGGCGGCTCGCTCGCCGATGCGGACCGGACCGGACCGGCCGGTGGTACGCACGGCGGGGGACTGGGTCATGTCGGGCGGGCTCCTGACGGGGTAGAGACGGGAATCGCGGCGGGACCGCCATGGCGGGACGGGCCGGCCGGCGGAGGCGAGATCTCCACCGGCCAGCATATGCGTCCGTTCGCGTCAGCCGCACCGCCGTAGCGGTGGAGTACGCCCACCCCGGCAGGCGCCCAAGGTCACCCCTGCCCGCGTCGGCCGTCCCGCTCGTCGGCCGACTGGTCGCCGACGGCCTCGACCGGGTGGTCGGGGCGGGTCGGCTCGTCCCCCTCCGCCGGGGCCGGTCGGGTGTCGATCCCGAGGGTCGGCTCCTCGTTCCGGTCGTCGGGCGGGCCGGAGACCGGTGCGGTCTGCTCCTCGGAGGGCGGATGAGCCAGCCAGGCGGGGTGGATCACCTCGGCGGTCGGCGCCTCCGGTGTGGGACCCGAGGCGGGAACGTCCCACGGTTTCGGACCCGAGGGGGGAACGTCCCAGGTGGACCGTTCGGCCTCCCAGACCGGCAGCGGGGCGCCGGAGGTCGGTACGGCGGCACCAGCGGTTGGTACGGCGGCCGCACCGGAGACGGGTGCGTTCGCGCCGGAGACGGTGGCAGCGGTCTCGGTGGCAGCGGCCTCGGTGGTCGCCTCCGGTTGCGGCGACCGGCCTGAGCGCAGGGCTCCGACCAGCCCGAAGACCCCGATCAGGATGAGTGCGCTGGCCAGGAACCAGCCGACCGCGGGGAGCGCGAGCCCGAGCAGCTGGGCGAGCAGCCACCAGCCGGACAGCGCCAGGAACACGAGCCCGAAGGCGAAAGACACCAGATCAGTGCGGTGAGCCTTCACCGGGTCACCTCCAGATTTCCGGCATTGACGTGGACGTAGAGGCGCAGGGTCCCGCCGCCGGGCCCGTCCGCGCCGACGTCGGTGGTCTCCCGCAGGCGACCGTCCAACCCGCCGGACCGGTTGCCGAAGATGTTGGCGTCGCCGGCGTTGACGTCGGCCACCGTGGTGACGTCGACGTTCGGCGGTACGACAACGGTCGCCTGGCCGAAGTTGATGGCGACTGTGACCTGGCTGTCCCGTTTCGTGAAGTCGATGCCGCGCAGGTCGAGCACCGCGTCACCGAAGCTGTTCTCGTATCGGTCGGCGAGGTCGCGATAGTCGGTGGGCGCCCAGGTCACCGCACCGTCGACTCCCCGGATCCGGTCGTAGGACTCGGCGACCGTCGCCGTGCCCAGCGCCGCCGCGGTCACCAGGCCGAGCGCGATGAGCCAGCGGGCCCGGCCGAACCACGTGCCGACCAGCAGCCCCAGCGCGATCGTGGCCAACGCGGCCGCGAAGTATGACGAGGCGCTGATGGCGAAGACGTCCAGCAGGTCGAGCAGGGCGACCACACCGAGGACCAGGAAGATCAACGAGAAGGTCACCGCGCCGAGCGGCGAACGCTCCTTGGGGCGCTTCGGCGGCTTGGGTGGCTTGGGCGGAGGGGGCGCGGCCGGAGTCGGCGAGGCGTACGGGCCGTGCGGCGCGAACGGAGGCCGGTATCCGGACGGCGGAGGGGCGGTCGGATAGCCGGACGGGGCAGCGGGTGCGCCGGTCACGGGTGCCGACGGCCAGCCGACGCTGGGGGCGGCGGTGCTCGGCCAGCCGGTGGAAGGTGTCGGCCAGTCGGGCTGGACAGCCGTCGTGCCGGCCGGTTGCCCCGACACGGGACCAACTCCGGACACGGGACCGACCCCGGACACCGGCTGCGTGGGGGCGGAGAGCTGCGGACCAGCGGTCGGCTGCACGTCGTACGCCATGGTGGGTGTTCCCCCCGTCGTCGCGGTGACGTACGCGGGATCGCCGCCGGCCCCCGGTGTCGTCGTCAGCGGGCCGGTCGACGGCGCGACGCCGTACGACGGCGCTGGCCAGGTCACCGGCGGAACGGGACCGGGCGGGGAGCCGGTCGGCGCGGACGGCGCCGGCCCGCTCGGAGCACCGGGCTGCGAGTTGCGGCTGTCCCGGTTGAGCAGCAGCGCGCCGGCGACCAGGATGGCCGCGCCGAGCAGCACCGCACGGAAGGCGTCGGTGACGATGTAGCCGAAGCTGGCCGCGACCAGGATGCCCAGGACGATCACGGTCACCGGCGACATGCTGGAACGCCCGCGCCCGAGCATCGACTCGACCGGGGACGCGGTGTCGCCCTCGTTCGGGATGATCAGCCAGGCGGCGACGTACACCAGGATGCCGATGCCCCCGAAGAACCCGAGCACCGCGAGCAGCACCCGCCACAGCACCGGATCGGTATTGGTGGCTCGCCCGATCGCCGCGCAGACGCCGGCCAGATACCGTCCCTCGCGTGGCCGGACCAGCCCGTACCGCGAGGTGAAGCCGGTGCCGCCCAGCGGCGGTGGCGGCGCGGACGGACCGGGACCGCCACCCTGCCCGGGTGGTGTGCCCGCGGCGCCGCCGGCTCCGTAACCGGTGCCGGCCGCGAAGCTGGGGCCCGGGCCGGGGGGCGGCGGGTAGCCGCCGTACGGATCGGTAGGTGATGCGCCGGGGTGCGGACCGGACGTGCCGGGCTCGGTCCATCCGCCGGCCGTCGCGGCCGGTGTGGGCGGCGATGTGCCTCCCGGTTGTGCCGACCCGGGACGGGGTGGCGGGGCAGCTTCCTCGGTCATGCTTCGATCCTGCTGCCCGGTGCACCCGTTCGACCTCAGGACCCGACCCTGACCCCACCCTGAGATCCGGGGGCCGGAATGTCGGGGGCGTCCCCGTGGTCGTGAGCGCCGCAGCGTGTGACGATCGAATCACCGACCTCGACCCATCCCGCCACCGTGACAGGGAGCTTCCGATCAGCACCGTGACTTCGCCTCCGCGCCTCTACCGCGCACCGGAGCACCGGATGGCCGCCGGCGTCGCCGCCGGTATCGCCGACCATCTCGGCATCTCGGTGCTGCGGGTGCGCGTCGCGTTCATGGTGCTGCTCGGGCTGAGTGGGCTCGGCCTGCTGCTCTACGCGGCCTTCTGGGCCGTGGTGCCGCTGCGGCCCGGTGACACCGCGGTGCCGCTCCGGCGCGACGTGGCCCAGCTCCTGCCGTTCGTGGGGATCGGGCTCGGTGTCCTGTTGATCCAGGTGATTGTCTTCGACTCGGTCGGCGCGGCGGGCACCGCCGGCTGGCTGGTGGCCATCATCGCGGTCGGCGCCGGGGTCATCTGGCACCAGTCCGCGCCCGAACGGCGGCGGCAGTGGGGCGACACGATGCCGGTGCCGTGGCTCGGCGCGGTCGTCGAGGAGAGTGACCGGCGGGCCTTCGTGCTCCGGTTCATCGGCGGGGGAGTGCTGGTCGCGGTCGGCATCATCGGCGTCGCGGCGGTCTACTCGCCGGCGCAGAACTTCGACGCGGTGATCAATGGCGTGATCTTCGCGCTGGTCGGGCTGGCCGGGGTCGGCGTGGTCGCCGCGCCGGTGCTCTGGCGGACGTACAGCCAGCTCCGCTCGGAGCGCGAGGGGCGCATCCGCGAGCAGGAGCGGGCCGAGTTGGCCGCGATGGTGCACGACCAGGTGCTGCACACGTTGGCGCTGATCCAGCGCAACGCCGGTGACGTCAAGACGGTGCAGCGGCTGGCCCGAGGGCAGGAGCGTTCCCTGCGCAACTGGCTCTACAAGCCCACCGCGTCGCCCAGCGAACGCTTCGCCGCCGCTCTGGAGCAGGCCGCCGCCGAGGTCGAGGACACCTTCGCGATCACCGTGGAGACCGTCGTGGTGGGGGACCGGGAGACCGACGAGAAGGTCGGGGCGCTGGTCGCGGCCGCGCGGGAGGCGCTGGTGAACGCGGCCCGGCACGCTGGCGTGCAGACCGTGTCGCTCTACGCCGAGGTGGAGCCGGATCAGGTCAGCGTCTTCGTCCGGGACCGGGGCAAGGGCTTCGATCCGGATACCGTGGAGGACCACCGGCACGGCGTACGCGGCTCGATCATCGGGCGGATGAAGCGGCACGGCGGACGGGCCGAGATCCGGTCCGGCCCGGGGGAGGGGACCGAGGTTCGGTTGATCCTGCCGATCTCCCGGGACTCGTCCGCAGCGGAGAGGAACAGATGACCATGGCCGAGCAGTCGACCGAGCACCTCGACCCGGCGGAGGCCCGCCCCGAGCGGCTGCGGGTGTTCCTGGTGGACGACCACGCCATGTTCCGGGCCGGGGTGCGCGCGGAGCTGGGCGCCCACGTCGAGGTGGTGGGCGAGGCGAGCACTGTGGCCGAGGCGGTCACGCGGATCGCCGCCGTCGGCCCGGACGTGGTGTTGCTCGACGTGCACATGCCCGACGGCGGCGGACGCGCGGTGCTGGAGGCGATGCGCCGCACCCACCCGCAGGTCAAGTTCCTCGCGTTGAGTGTCTCCGACGCGGCGGAGGACGTGATCGGGCTGATCCGCGCCGGTGCCCGGGGGTATGTCACCAAGACCATCTCCCCGGACGAGCTGGCGGCGGCGATCCGCCGGGTGGCGGACGGGGACGCGGTGTTCAGCCCGCGGCTGGCCGGCTTCGTGCTGGACGCCTTCGCGGCCCGACCGGACGCGCCGGTGGCCGACCCCGAGCTGGACCAGCTCACCAACCGTGAGCGGGAGGTGCTGCGGCTGCTGGCCCGTGGGTACGCGTACAAGGAGATCGCGAAGGAGCTGTTCATCTCCATCAAGACGGTGGAGACGCACGTGTCGAACGTGCTGCGCAAGCTCCAGATGTCCAACCGGTACGAGCTCTCCCGTTGGGCGGCGGACCGCCGGCTCGTGTGACAGCACGTCACCGGGCCGGAGGATCAGACAGACGATCTTTGCGCCCTCGGCCACCCAGCCGTGTGATGGTGCCCGTGCAGCCGTAGTAGACCTCATCCGGACGGGTCGAAAAACGGATGGTGACGTACGTCCCATCGGGCAGAGGTGAGGCCCGCCTCGTACGCGTGGGCCGAACCCAGGTTCACGGGTGGCGCAACGTATTTCCTGCTCAATGCTGCCTGCACCGACCGTTTTATGATCATTTTTCAAGTATCGGCAACGCGGCGGGCAACTAACGGCTTGATAACGGCACCTTCACGGAAGAGGCCAGTTGGTGTCACAGTGGCAGCACCTCACCATCGGTGTGTGGCACTCCGTACGGCCAACGACCACGTCCTCGCCGCTCGCGGCGATTCGTGGCTGTGCCTCCTGCGTCGTGTCGCGCCTCGTCGGTGAGGGAGCCCGGCGGATCGGAACATCAGGGTGTCCCCAAATTCCCTGTGGTCCCGGCGACCCGCGCCTCGGGGTGGTCGGGCGGTGTCACCCCCAAACGTGCGTGAAACCCACGACGGAACCTGGTTAGAAAGAGGAGGCCCCTCGGAATGAGAGTCTCGAAGCGGGCGACGAGCGCAATCGCGCTCAGCGCGGCTGCCGCGCTTGTCGCGAGCGGTTGCTCGAGCGGTGACAGCAACGACGACGCTGCCGCCAGCAAGGACGGCGCGATCACCGTCCACGGCGTCCAGCCGGAGAACCCGCTGGTCCCGTCGAACACCACGGAGACTGGCGGCGGCAAGGTGATCGACTGGCTGTTCACCGGCCTGGTCGAGTACCCGAACGACGGTGGGGCCCCGCGCAACGCGCTGGCCGAGTCCATCAACACCACGGACTCCAAGGTCTTCACGATCAAGATCAAGAAGGGCACGAAGTTCCACGACGGCACCGAGGTGAAGTCGAAGAACTTCGTTGACGCCTGGAACTGGGCCGCCTACTCGCCGAACGGCGCGCAGAACGGCACCTTCTTCTCCGACATCCTGGGCTTCGAGGACACCTACACCACGGACCCGGACGGCGCGGACGGCCCCCAGAAGGCCCCGGCACCGAAGTCCGACAAGATGTCCGGCCTGAAGGTCGTCGACGAGCAGACCTTCGAGGTCACCCTGGCGGCGCCGACCGCGGTCTTCCCGACCAAGCTCGGCTACAGCGCCTTCATGCCGCTCCCGGACGTCTTCTTCACCCAGAAGCCGGAAGAGTTCGGCAAGAAGCCGGTCGGCAACGGCCCGGTCAAGTTCGTGTCGTGGGAGGACAACGTCCTCATCAAGCTGACGCGCTTCGACGACTACAACCTTCGCGACAAGATGAAGGTCAAGGACGTCGACGTCAAGCTGTACCAGGACGAGACGGCCGCCTACGCCGACCTGCTGGCGAACAACCTCGACTTCATGGAGGTTGTCCCCACCTCGGCGCTCGCCGGTGACAAGTGGAAGACCGACCTCGGTGACCGGGGCCTGTCGACCGTCACGCCGTCGACCGCGCTGATCGCGTTCCCGACCTACGACAAGCGCTTCCAGAACCCGAAGCTGCGTCGTGCCGTGTCGCTGTCGATCAACCGGCAGGAGATCTCGGACAAGATCTTCTTCGGTACCCGTAAGCCGGCCGACAGCTGGGCGAACCCGCTGACCCCGGGCGCCAAGCCGGGCAACTGCACCGCCTGCAAGTTCGACCCGGCCACGGCCAAGACGCTGCTGACCGAGGCCGGCGGCTTCACCGGTGAGATGGTCTTCTACTACAACTCGGACTCCAGCCACAAGGACTGGATGGACGCCGTTGCGCAGCAGATCAAGACCAACCTGGGCATCAACGCTCGGGCCGAGGGCGTGCCGACCTTCGCGGTCTTCCGCCAGACCATCAACGCCCACCAGATGAAGGGTCCGTACCGCGCTGCCTGGCAGCAGGACTACCCGGACGTCGAGAACTGGGTGAACCCGCTGTACGTCACCGGTGGCTCCTCGAACGACGGTCTGTACAGCAACAAGGAGGTCGACACCCTGGCGAAGCAGGCCAGCTCCGCGCCGAGCCTGGAGGCCTCGCACGACGCGTTCTCCAAGGCCGTCGAGCTGGTCGACCAGGACGTCCCGAGCATCCCGATCTACTTCTACGGTCAGCAGTCCGGCCACTCGGAGAAGATCAAGAAGCTCGAGCTGAACAACGTCGGCGAACTCGACATCACCTCGGTCGAGCTCTGATCCGAACGGTCTGACCCCGGGTCGGGCTCGCCACATCCGGTGAGCCCGACCCGGGGCCGTTCCGCGACTGGGTGTTACAACACTCCACTCGCACGTTGTCACCACCGTGTCGGCCGTCCGACGCGCCCCCTGTCTGGAGGACCACCCCATGGGCCGTTATCTGTTGAGACGGCTGCTCCAACTCGTGCCGGTCTTCATCGGTACGACGTTCCTGATCTACTGGCTCGTCTGGGCCGTTCCGGGCGATCCGTTCGCCGGCAAGTGCGGCGAGCGACGCTGCCCGGACCAGTACATCGCCTTCATGACCGAGAAGTACCACCTCGACCAGAACGTCTTCGTGCAGTACGCCAACTACATGAAGAACCTGCTCCAGGGTGACTTCGGTCAGACGTTCTCGCAGCGCGAGATCGGTGACATCATCGCCACGGCGTACCCGAACACGCTGAAGCTGGCCCTGGTGGCACTCGCCATCGAGGCCGTGATCGGCCTCGGCGCCGGCGTGCTGACCGGTCTGCGCCGCAACGGCTTCCTGGACAACCTGGTCCTGGTCTCCACGCTCTTCCTGATCGCGCTGCCGGTCTTCGTCGTCGGCTTCGTGCTCCAGTGGCTCCTGGGCGTGCAGTGGGGCATCGTCAAGCCGACCGTCTCCTCCGAGATGCGGTGGTCCGAGCTGATCGTGCCGGGCTTCGTGCTGGGCAGTGCGTCAGTGGCCTACATCGCCCGGGTTGCACGTACGAGCATCGCGGAGAACCGCCGCGCCGACTACGTGCGCACCGCGATCGCCAAGGGTCTGCCGATGCGCCGGGTGGTGGGCGTACACCTGCTGCGTAACTCGCTCATCCCGGTGGTCACCCTGCTCGGCACCGACCTCGGTGCCCTGATGGGCGGTGCGATCGTCACCGAGGGGATCTTCGGCATCAACGGGATCGGCCGTGCGGTGTACCGCGCGATCGTGACCAAGGAGAGCGCCACCGTGGTGGGCATTGTGGTCGTCCTGGTGCTGGTCTATCTCGTGATGAACCTGCTGGTTGACCTGCTCTACGCCGCCCTGGACCCGAGGATCCGTTATGAGTGACCCGAGTACCGCATCAATCGTCAGCACCCCTGGCGCGCACCCGACCGACTCCGCCGCCCCTGCTACCGCAGGTCAGCCGCAGAGCAACGAAAAGCCCCGTGGCCTGCTCGGTGACGCCTGGCGGGACCTCCGCCGCAAGCCGTTGTTCTGGATCGCCAGCGTCCTGATTCTGATCTTCCTGCTGATGGCGGCCTTCCCGGCGCTGTTCGCCCCGGGTGACGCGGTCAACGGATCGCTGTCCCGCAGCCTCGACAAGCCGTCCGCCAATGGCTGGTTCGGCTACGACGTGCAGGGCCGCGACGTCTACGCCCGGGTCATCTACGGCGCGCGGGCATCCGTCATCGTCGCCGTGCTGTCCGTGGTCGGCACCCTGCTCGTCGGTGGTGCCATGGGCATCATCTCCGGCTACCGCGGTGGCTGGGTGGACGGGCTGCTGAGCCGGATCGCCGACGTCTTCTTCGGTCTGCCCTTCGTGCTCGGTGCGATCGTCATCCTGACCACGTTCAACGGTTCGGGCTCCGGCAACAGCAAGGCCCAGATCATGGGCCTGGTGATCGTCTCGCTGATCGTGCTGAGCTGGCCGGTCGTGATGCGCCTCATGCGTTCCTCGGTGCTCGCCACCAAGGAAGCCGACTACATCGTCGCGGCCCGCGCCCTGGGCGCCGGCACCGGCCGGATCATCCTCAAGCACCTGCTGCCGAACTGCCTGGCCCCGCTGCTGGTCTACGGCACGATCATGGTCGGCTCGTTCATCGGCGCCGAGGCCACCCTGTCGTTCCTCGGCGTCGGTCTGAAGTCTCCGGTGGTGTCCTGGGGCATCATGATCAGCGACGGTAAGGATTTCCTCCGAGTCGCGCCAGGGCTGGTCTTCTTCCCCGCCGCGTTCCTCGTCACCGCAGTGCTGAGCTTCGTGATGCTCGGTGAGGCGGTCCGCGAGGCCCTCGATCCGAAACTCCGCTAGGGGATATCCAGTGTCCGACATTCTCGTGTCCGAGCAGTCCGCGCCGGGACCCGGCGGGTCCGGACGTCCCTCCGGCCGGCTGCTCGAGGTCGACGACCTGCGGGTGGAGTTCCGCACCCGGGACGGCGTCGCAAAGGTCATCAACGGGGTCACGTACCACGTCGACGCGGGGGAGACCCTCGCCGTGCTCGGCGAGTCCGGCTCCGGTAAGAGCGTCACGGCGCAGACCATCATGGGCATCCTCGACACGCCGCCCGGCTTCGTCACCGGTGGCCAGGTCCGCTTCCACGGCAAGGACATGCTCCGCATGTCCGACGAGGAGCGCCGCCGCATCCGCGGCGAGGGCATCGCGATGATCTTCCAGGACGCGCTCTCCGCGCTGAACCCCGTCTTCACCGTCGGGTTCCAGATCGCCGAGCAGTTCCGGGTCCGGCGGGGCATGGGTCGCGCGGAGGCCAAGAAGCGCGCGATCGACATGCTCGACCAGGTCAAGATCCCGAACGCCAAGAGCCGGTTCAACAACTACCCGCACCAGTTCTCCGGCGGTATGCGGCAGCGCGCGATGATCGCGATGTCGTTGGCGCTCGACCCGGAGGTGCTGATCGCGGACGAGCCGACCACCGCCCTCGACGTGACCGTGCAGGCCCAGATCATGGACCTGCTCGCCGAGCTTCAGCGTGAGCGGCAGATGGGCATGATCCTGATCACCCACGACCTCGGCGTGGTCGCCGACGTCGCGGACCGGATCGCGGTCATGTATGCGGGCCGGATCGTCGAGGAAGCCAACGTGTACGACCTGTACGCCAAGCCGGCGCACCCGTACACCATCGGTCTGATCGAATCGATCCCGCGCCTGGACGAGAAGGGGCAGCAGCTCCGGACGATCAAGGGCCTCCCGCCGAACCTGATGAACATCCCGCCGGGCTGCCCGTTCAACCCACGCTGCCCGATGGCTCAGCCGGTGTGCCGGGAGAAGATCCCGCCGCTGCTGCAGGTCGGCCGCGACCGGGCCAGCGCCTGCCACTTCGCCGAGGAGCTGGTGAACCGTGTCTGAGAACATCCTCGAGGTCAACGACCTGGTCAAGCACTACCCCGTCACGCAGGGTGTGGTGTTCAGGAAGACCGTCGGTCAGGTCAAGGCGGTCGACGGGGTCTCGTTCGGTCTGCGCGCCGGTGAGACGCTCGGTGTGGTCGGCGAGTCCGGCTGCGGCAAGTCGACGCTCGCCCGGGTGCTGATGAACCTGGAGAAGCCGACCGCCGGCAGCGTGGTCTACAAGGGCCAGGACACCTCCAAGCTGTCCGGTGGGGCACTGCGGCGTCTCCGCCGGCAGATCCAGCTGGTCATGCAGGACCCGTACACCTCGCTGAACCCGCGGATGACCGTCGGCGACCTGCTCGGTGAGCCGTTCGAGATCCACCCGGAGGTGGCGCCGAAGGGCAGCCGCCGGGCCAAGGTCCGCGAACTGCTCGACCTGGTCGGGCTCAACCCGGAGCACATCAACCGGTACCCGCACCAGTTCTCCGGCGGTCAGCGCCAGCGCATCGGCATCGCCCGCGCGCTCGCGCTGCGGCCCGAGATCATCGTCTGCGACGAGCCGGTGTCGGCGCTGGACGTCTCCATCCAGGCTCAGGTGATGAACCTGCTGGAGCAGCTCCAGGGCGAGTTCGGGCTGTCGTACGTCTTCATCGCGCACGACCTGTCGGTGGTCCGCCACCTCTCGGACCGGGTCGCGGTGATGTACCTCGGCAAGATCGTCGAGATCGGCACCGAGGACGAGATCTACGAGCGGCCGACCCACCCGTACACCCAGGCTCTGCTCTCCGCGGTGCCGGTGCCGGACCCGACGCAGCGGAACAACAAGACGATCATCCGGCTCACGGGTGACGTGCCGTCGCCGATCAGCCCGCCCTCGGGCTGCCGGTTCCGGACCCGCTGCTGGAAGGCGCAGGACGTCTGCGCCGAGCAGGTCCCGCTGCTGGAGATCCGACGGGACTCGGACCACCCGAGCGCCTGCCACTTCGCGGAGCGGCGCCAGATCGTCGCCACCCACGAGGCGTGAGTCACCGGAACCGCCTGCCGACGTCACCACGACGACGGCAGGCGGTTTCGTCTGTCCGTGCCCCGGGGCCGGCGCCGCGTGGCGCAGGGGAGCCCACGAGGGGCCCACGGGCCGGGTGAGTCACTGTGGGCCGGCGCGGCTCACAGCGGGCCGCGGCCCGCGCGGAGCAGCAGCAGGGCCAACTGGGTGCCGTCGGCGCCGAGCGCGACCCGGAAGCGCTCCAGGATCTCGCGTTCGCGGGAGAGCACCAGGCGAGTCCCGCCGGACGCCATCCGGGTCACCCCGACCTCCTGGGACAACGCGGCCCGCTCCTGCCAGAGCGTGATCAGGGCGTGGTCGATCTCGTCGATCCGTTCTCTGATCTGCACGATCCGAGCGGAGGCGGACGGCTCCTCGGTGCCGGTCCGTGCCTCTGGCGGCCCGGCGGCCTCGGCCGTCGGCGACAGGGGTGCCGCCGGCTCGCTCCCGTTGGCCGCGGGCTGCTCGGCCTTCGGTCGGGTCGGGCCGCCGCTCTGCTCCATCACGTCTGTCATCATCGGGTACCTCTCGCACTGTGGTGCCCGGTGCCCGGAACCCGGGACGGAAAAAGCCCCGGACTCCAGGAGCCCGGGGCTTTCGTAGGTCTGAATCGATCAGGCGCGACCTACGGCAGCCGGACTCCCGGTGCCGTAGTAAAAGTAGTAGCGCGCAGCGATCACGCCGTCGAGTATGCCCACGTCGGCGCCGGGTGCGCAAGCATTCCGCGGGGAGACGCCGATCTTTGCCCGACTGGCGGGCAGTGCGGTGGGAGCACGCGGTCGGGCACGAGCCGCCGAGCGCCAGAGACCGTAGTGTCCGACTGGCGGCATAGACTTGTCGGGCGATGCATCCTCTCTTCGACATTCCCGCGTCCCCGCCTGCGCCGGAGTCCGCGCCGGCCCGCCCGGACCGGCCCCGGCCCGCCGCCGTCCGCCTCGATCCGCAGCAGCTGCTCGCCGGGCTCAACGGGCCGCAGCGCGACGCGGTCAGCCACGCCGGCTCGCCGCTGCTGATCGTGGCCGGCGCCGGGTCCGGCAAGACCCGGGTGCTCACGCACCGGATCGCCTACCTGCTCGCCGCACGGGACGTCCATCCCGGCGAGATCATCGCGATCACCTTCACCAACAAGGCAGCCGGCGAGATGAAGGAGCGCGTCGCCGCGCTCGTCGGTCCGCGGGCGCGCCTGATGTGGGTGTCGACGTTCCACTCCGCGTGCGTCCGGATCCTGCGCGCCGAGCACGAGCACGCCGGCCTCAAGTCGACCTTCTCCATCTACGACGCGGACGACTCCCGGCGACTGATGCAGCTGGTCACCCGCGAGCTGGATCTCGACCCGAAGCGCTACCCGGCGCGGGGGTTGGCCGCCCAGGTCTCCAACCTCAAGAACGAGCTGGTCGACCCGGAGCAGTTCGCCGCACGGGCCACCGGGCCCAACGAGCGGGCGCTGGCCGAGGCGTACACGCTCTACCAGCGCCGACTGCGTGAGGCGCACGCACTGGACTTCGACGACCTGATCATGACCACGGTGCACCTGCTCCAGTCGCACCCGCACGTCGCGGAGAGCTACCGTCGGCGGTTCCGGCACGTGCTCGTGGACGAATATCAGGACACCAACCATGCCCAGTACACGCTGATCAAGGAGCTGGTCTCCGGCACCGACGGGCTGGAGCCCGCCGAGCTGTGCGTGGTCGGCGACGCGGACCAGTCGATCTACGCGTTCCGCGGTGCGACGATCCGCAACATCCTGGAGTTCGAACGCGACTTCACCGACGCGCGGACGATCCTGCTGGAGCAGAACTACCGCTCCACCCAGACCATCCTCAACGCGGCCAACGCGGTGATCGACCGCAACACCTCCCGCAAGCCCAAGCGGCTGTGGAGCGAGGCCGGCGCCGGTGAGCAGATCGTCGGTTACGTGGCCGACACCGAGCACGCCGAGGCCGACTGGGTGGCCCGGGAGATCGACCGGCTGGTCGACGCCGACGAGACCCGCCCCGGCGACGTCGCGGTCTTCTACCGCACCAACGCCCAGTCCCGTGTGTTCGAAGAGGTGTTCATCCGCGTCGGCCTGCCCTACAAGGTGGTCGGCGGGGTGCGCTTCTACGAGCGCAAGGAGGTCCGCGACGCACTGGCGTACCTGCGTTCGGTGGTCAACGACGACGACACGGTGAGCCTGCGGCGGGTGCTCAACACCCCCCGCCGGGGGATCGGCGACCGCGCCGAGGCGTGCGTCGAGGCGCTCTCCAGTCGGGACCGGATCTCGTTCGGCGCGGCGCTGCGGCGGGCCCGGGAGGCGCCGGGCATCTCCAGCCGGGCAGCCAATGGCATCGCCGACTTCGTGGCGCTGCTGGACGGGGCCCGGGAGCTGTCCGAGACCGGCACCCCGGAAGAGGTGTTGGAGGCACTGCTGACCCGCTCGGGCTACCTCACCGAGCTGGAGGAGAGCCTGGACCCGCAGGACGCCGGCCGGGTGGACAACCTCCAGGAGCTGGTCAGCGTCGCCCGGGAGTACACCGAGCGGATCGAGGCGCTGGGCGAGGAGGGGGAGCGGGCCACCCTGGCCGGGTTCCTGGAGCAGGTGGCGCTGGTCGCCGACGCCGACCAGATCCCCTCCGACGACCCCGACCACCAGGGGGTGGTCACCCTGATGACGCTGCACACCGCCAAGGGTCTGGAATTCCCGGTGGTCTTCCTGACCGGGCTGGAGGACGGCGTCTTCCCGCACCTGCGCTCGCTGGGCGACACCCGCGAGCTGGAGGAGGAGCGCCGGCTGGCGTACGTCGGCATCACCCGCGCCCGGCAGCGGCTCTACCTCTCCCGGGCGGTGACCCGCTCGGCCTGGGGGCAGCCGTCCTACAACCCGCCGTCGCGGTTCCTGGAGGAGCTGCCGACCGAGTTGGTGCACTGGGAGCGCACCGAAGGGTCGTACACCTCGTGGGCCGGCGGGGGCGGCGGCGTCGGAGGCCGCGCGGACCGCACGCCCGGCGCGCGTGGCAACTTCACCGGGGGTACGCCGAAGGCGGCCCAGTTGGCGCAGCGGCTCGGCGTGGACGCCAGCCGGCTGACCACGGCCAGCGAGCTGCCACAGGGGCCCAAGGTGGCAGCCGGGGACCGGGTCAACCACCAGCGGTACGGGCTGGGGCGGGTGCTCGCCGTCGAGGGGCACGGCCCGGGTGCTCGCGCGCAGATCGACTTCGGTGACCAGACCATGTGGCTGGTGCTGCGGCACGCCCCGGTCGACAAGCTCTGACCCGTCGCGCCCGCACCATTGCACTGAAGCAGGGATGGAGGGGCCTCAGGCCCCTCCATCCCTGCTGTTGCGCTCGAATCGCGCAGGGGTGTCGCCTCAGCAGCCGAGGTCCACGCCGCGGGTCCGCATGAACGGGGCCGGGTCGATCTGGTTCCACATGCCCTGGTGCACCTCGAAGTGCAGGTGTGGGCCGGTGGCGTCGCCGGTGGCGCCCTCGTAGCCGATGACCTGGCCGGCCTTCACCTTCTGGCCGACGGTGACCGCGATGCGGCTCTGGTGGGCGTAGTGGGTCAGGTACCCGTTGCCGTGGTCGATGAAGACGGAGTTGCCGTACCCGTCGGAGGCGTCGCCGGCCTGGGTCACGGTGCCTGCGGCTGCGGCGCGGAGTGGTGTGCCGGAGGGCAGCGCCAGGTCGATTCCGGCGTGCAGGGTGCCCCATCGCTGCCCGTAGCAGGAGGTGACGGCTGCGCCGGGCATCGGGTTGACCCAGGCGGGCGTGGGCTTGGTGGTCTTCTTCGGCTTCGGCTTGGCCTTAGCGGTGGCCGTCTTCGCGGGCGTCGGGCTGGCGGTGGCCGCGGACGGGCTCGGTGTCGGGCTGGCCGAGGGGGTGACCGGTGTGCTCGACTCGCGGGCGGAGCGGTCCGCTCGGCTGGCGGCTTCGGCCCGGCTCTGCGCGTCGAGGGAGACGGCTGCGGGTGCCGGGTGGTCGCCGCCGGTGGTGGCGACCGCGACGCCACCGAGGCCGAGGGCCACCAGGGCGGCGGCGCTGAGCACGATGAGGCGGTTCCGCCGGCCGGCGCGCTGCGGTTGCCCGGTGTGGGGGGCGTCGGGGGTGTTCTCGTTCTGGACGGGGCTGTCTTCCTGCACGGCGGACCTTCACAGTCGAGGGGCACTTGACCTCGAAATACTGGTGTCGGACCTAGCCGGGGTGGGCGCGGGGACCGGGTGACCGCGCGGCGCGTGAAGTGATGGCTGCCCAGATATGACCCGCTCCATGGTGTTCTATCCGGAAAAGTGATCATGCGCCGTGGTGTCGCCGGTCACAATTGTGGCTGTGACCCGGGATACATCCATCCGGCCGGGGCAACGAAAAACCGCCCGGATCAACAGATCCGGGCGGTCAACGGTCGTTACGCAACGTCAGGAGGCGGCTACCTCGTTGTAAATTGCCTCGACTTGCAGCTGGATGTCCACTCCGCGGTCCTGGAGGAATGGCACCGGGTCGACCGGCTGGCCCTTGACATGGATCTCCAGGTGCAGGTGCGTGCCGTAGGCGTGGCCCGTCTGGCCCACCAGACCAAGCTGGTCGCCGGCCTTGATCTGCTGGCCTTCCTTCACGCTCACCGAGGAGGAGTGGCCGTAGATGGCCTCGCTGCCGTCGGCGTGCTGAACGATCACCGCGTTGCCGTACCCGCCGAACCAGCCGGCCTTGGTGACCAGCCCGTCGTGGATCGCCACGTAGGGAGTGCCCTCGCCGGCAACCAGGTCCACGCCGGTGTGCAGCTTGCCCCAGCGCATCCCGTAGGGAGAGTTGAAGTCGTAGCCCTGCAGCGGCAGCAGCCAGACCTCGGGCTCGGCGCTGTCCTTGCTGCGGCTGTCCCGCGAGGCGCGGTCGGCGTTCTCGGCCCGGGCCGCAGCGTCCTGACTGGTGACCGACGCCTGCTTGAGCTCGTCGAGCACCGACGGGCTGACGTCCTTGGCGTCGGGCAGAGCGCTCGCGCCGAGGGCGACGATGCCGGCCCCGACGAACGCCGTGGTGACGACAGCGGCGTAACGGCTGCGCGGTGGGGTGGGCACACGGCGACGACCGCGATATCGATCGGGCTCAGACGACAGGCGCTGGCGCACGCACACCCTCCGTTGTCGGGGTTCCGAAGCGGCCGGTGGGCGTTCGTGAAGCTCGAATGAACGTCCGCTGACCGCGTCGTCACCCGTCCATGGACCTGATGACAACCGTGGACACGTTAGCCAACCACCAGGCGAGTCACAAGCTAGACCGCCAAACTGGCGTGTCGATCTGTCCGTTTGCGTCCATGATTGTCACGCATCGCGCCCCTAAACGGTGCCCCCGATGCTGCCCGTTCGTCGCCGAGCGTGACCGATCCGGCGGAGTCGTCCGACTTGACTCGGGGCAGTGCCAGAGTGCCTTGGCGAGCCTTCCCGGATCTGGCTCGGCGGCCTCCCCGGACGGCCCCCAGTCCGCTGCCCGCCACTTCGGGTGCGCCCGTACGACAATGCCGGGCAGGGACCGGCGGCGGAGCCCGGTTTCCGGCCCCGATTTCCTGGGCCGGGCCCGCCGGGTTACCGTTCGTTCAGGTGAAGGCCCGTGAAGCCGGTGAAAGGTGTGCGCTGATGAGCTCTCGTATTCGGGTCGTCGTCGCCAAGCCCGGCCTGGACGGCCATGACCGGGGCGCGAAGGTCGTCGCACGCGCTCTGCGGGACGCGGGCATGGAGGTCGTCTACACCGGCCTGCACCAGACTCCCGAGCAGATCGTGGAGACCGCCATCCAGGAGGACGCCGACGCGGTCGGCCTGTCCGTCCTCTCCGGCGCGCACATGACGCTCTTCCGGCGGGTGCTGGAACTGCTCAGTGAGCGGGACGCCCGCGACATCGTCGTGTTCGGCGGCGGCATCATTCCGAACGGCGACATTCCCGAGTTGGAGAAGCTGGGCGTCGCGAAGATCTTCACGCCGGGCGCCACCACTCAGGCGATTGTCGAGTGGGTCCGGCAGAACGTGGCGCAGCCGGTTTCCTGAGTCTCGTTGCTCAGCGCCCGGATTTGGGCACGGGGGAGGGGCCGGACGCACCCCTCACACGTCCGGCCCCTCTATGCACGATGCCCCGCCGCCACCCCTCGACCGACAGGGCATCGGCCGTCTCCCGTCGTCACGCTTCTCAGCGCTCCGACATCTGACTCAACGACGCCCCCACGGCCGGGTTACGCAAGCCGGACAACATCGCCCGGATGGTTGATGCCATCCGTGTCGTGGCCGCAAACCAGCCGCGTCTGATGTCCGGTTGTGCATTACCGCACACCGCGCACCCGCTCGGTTGCCGGTGGTGCCGACCTCGCTAGGCTGCGGCCAATGGCCTGTTTCAACTGATGACAGGCGTCAAACTGTTTTTTGAACGCTGGTGGCGGCGCGACGGCGCGCCGCGGAGACGGGACGGGACGCGCAATCGTGGACCTGTACGAGTACCAGGGGCGGGACCTGTTCGAGCGGCACGGCTTGCCCGTGCTGGCCGGCGGCGTCGCCACTACCCCGGAAGAGGCCCGTGCGATCGCCGAACGCCTCGGCGGTCGCGTGGTCGTCAAGGCGCAGGTGAAGGTCGGCGGCCGAGGTAAGGCCGGCGGCGTCAAGCTCGCCGAGGGCGCCGAGGAGACGGTGGCCCGCGCCACCGACATCCTCGGCATGGACATCAAGGGCCACACCGTCCACAAGGTCATGATCACGGTGACCGCGGACGTGGCCGAGGAGTACTACTTCTCGTACCTGCTCGACCGAGCGAACCGCACCTTCCTCTGCATCGCCAGCGTCGCCGGCGGCATGGACATCGAGCAGGTCGCCGCCGACACCCCCGACAAGGTCGTGAAGGCCCCGATCGACGCCGTGAAGGGCGTGGACGAGGCCAAGGCCCGCGAGATCGTGACCGCCGCCGGCTTCCCGGCCGAGGTCGCCGACCAGGTGGTCGAGATCGCCGTCGGCCTGTGGCAGGCATTCGTCGCCGAGGACGCCACCCTGGTCGAGGTCAACCCGCTCGCCAAGAACGGCGACGGCCGGATGCTCCTGCTCGACGCCAAGATCAGCCTGGACGAGAACGCGGCGTTCCGGCACCCGGACCACGAGGCGCTGGTCGACCAGGCTGCGGTGGACCCGCTGGAGCAGGCCGCCAAGGCCAAGGACCTCAACTACGTCAAGCTCGACGGCGAGGTCGGCATCATCGGCAACGGCGCGGGTCTGGTCATGTCGACCCTCGACGTGGTCGCGTACGCCGGTGAGCGGCACGGCAACGTCAAGCCGGCCAACTTCCTCGACATCGGCGGTGGCGCGAGCGCCGCGGTGATGGCGAACGGGCTGGAGATCGTGCTCTCCGACCCGGCCGTGAAGAGCGTCTTCGTCAACGTCTTCGGCGGCATCACCGCCTGTGACGAGGTCGCGAACGGCATCATCCAGGCGTTGGCGCTGCTGGAGCAGCGGGGCGAGCAGGTCAGCAAGCCGCTCGTCGTCCGTCTCGACGGCAACAACGCCGAGGCTGGCCGGGCGATCCTGGACAGCGCGAACAACCCGCTCGTGCAGCGGGTGGACACCATGGACGGTGCGGCCGAGCGGGCCGCCGAGCTGGCAGCTGCGGGGGTCTGATCATGGCTATCTGGCTGACCAAGGACTCGAAGGTCATCGTCCAGGGGATGACCGGTTCCGAGGGTTCCAAGCACACCCGGCGGATGCTGGCCGCCGGCACGAACGTGGTGGGCGGCGTCAACCCGCGCAAGGCGGGCCAGAAGGTCGACTTCGACGGCACCGAGCTGCCGGTCTTCGCGTCCGTAGCGGACGCGATGGCCGAGACCGGGGCCGACGTCACTGTCATCTTCGTGCCGCCGCAGTTCACCAAGGCCGCAGTGGTCGAGGCGATCGACGCCGCGATCCCGCTGGCCGTGGTGATCACCGAGGGCGTGCCGGTGCACGACACCGCATCGTTCTGGGCGTACAACGTGGCGAAGGGTGAGCAGACCCGGATCATCGGGCCGAACTGCCCCGGCATCGCCTCGCCCGGCGCGTCCAACGCCGGCATCATTCCGGCCGACATCACCGGCTCCGGCCGGATCGGCCTGGTCAGCAAGAGCGGCACGCTGACCTACCAGATGATGTACGAGCTGCGCGACATCGGCTTCTCCACCTGCGTCGGCATCGGCGGTGACCCGATCATCGGGACCACCCACATCGACGCCCTGGCGGCGTTCGAGGCCGACCCGGAGACCGACGCCATCGTCATGATCGGTGAGATCGGTGGCGACGCCGAGGAGCGGGCCGCCGAGTTCATCAAGACCAACGTCACCAAGCCGGTGGTCGGCTACATCGCCGGCTTCACCGCTCCTCCCGGCAAGACCATGGGTCACGCCGGGGCGATCATCTCCGGCTCGGCCGGCACCGCCGAGGCGAAGCAGGCGGCGCTGGAGGCTGTCGGCGTCAAGGTCGGCAAGACGCCGACCGAGACCGCGAAGCTGATGCGGGAGATCATGTCCGGCAACTGAGCCGGTCAGGCAACACCGGAGGGGGTCGACCGCAGCCGGTCGGCCCCCTTCGGCGTACCTGCGCTGCCGGCGCGTCCCGCTGGTGGCGCAGCCCGCTCAGTCGTTGTTCCAGAACGGGTAGTTGCCGGTGGCGCGCAGGATCGCGCCGCCGATGATGTTGATCACGCCGAACACGATGGCGAGGTAGCCCAGTAGCGGTGACTGCCCGTACCGACGGGCGTCGCGGATGGACAGGTAGCCGAAGATGATGCCCAGGATGCCGCAGCAGATCAGCCCCAGCACGATGCCCAGCACGCCCCAGAGCGTGGTCCGGTCCCGTCCCCGGGCCGGTGGGGGCGGGGATGGCGCGTACGGCGTTGTCACGGCGTCCTCCGGGCGGTCGTGGGCGGCGAGCCGGCCGGACCGCGACCGGCGGACCCGACCCGGGTGGCGGCGACTCGCGCCCCCTCTGGCCGAGGCTAGACCGGGCCGGATGGCCTGGGCCCCGGTTCGGTCAACTCGCCGCCCTTCGGGCGGCTTAACGGACTGCCACCGCCCGCGCGACGTGCCAGAGTAGAGCGGATGTCCCCCGTCACCCCTGACCGTCCCAGCCGTCCCGGCGGTGTGAGCGCCGACGACCGGCCGGTCGATCGTGCCGCCCGGGCCCGACGGGTGCCCGCGCCCCGCGCGGGTGGGGCGCCACGCGGGCGCGCGCCGTTGCCCGTCGCCGCGGGGGTAGCGGCCGGCTGGGCCGCCCTCACCTCCTACCTGCCGGTCGCCATCGTGCTCGGCCTGGTCCAGCTCGGCACGGATTCGACGACACTGGTCAGCACCCTGCGCACGGCGCTGGCCGGTTGGCTGCTCGGCCACGGGGTGCCGCTGCACACCGACTCCGGCCCGCTCGGGCTCGCCCCGCTGGCGCTGACCGTGCTCGCGCTCTGGCGGCTCAGCCGGGCCGGTGTGCACGTCAGCCGCGCGATCGGCGCCCGGGACACCCGCTCACCACGCCGCGCGCTGCTCGCCGCAGGCGCGGTCGGCATCGCGTACGCGCTGCTGGGCGCACTCGCGGCAGTGCTGGTGGGTGCCGGTGGGCCGACGGTGTCCCCGATCCGGGCGGGCGCCACGTTCGCGGTGGTCGGCACACTCGCCGCACTGATCGGCGCCACCCGCATCACCGCCGTGACCCGGCTCCTCGTCACCCGGCTGTCAAACCCGGTGCGGGACGGCATTCGCACCGGCCTGGTGGCAGGGCTGCTCCTGCTCGGCGCGGGTGCCGGTGCGGCCGGCCTGGCGGTGGCCACCGGCGGCGGCGACGCGGCGGACATGATCGGGGCGTACCGGACGGGGGTCGCCGGGCAGGCCGGGATCACCCTGGTCAGCGTCGCGTACGCGCCGAACGCGGCGATCTGGTCGGCCAGCTATCTGCTCGGGCCGGGCTTCGCGGTCGGCACCGACACCGCGGTTCGCACCAGCGAGGTGTCGGTCGGCGCACTGCCAGCCGTGCCACTGCTCGCCGGTCTGCCACGAGGCCCGGTGGACGGCTTGGGCGCCCTGCTGCTCGCGGTGCCGGTGCTGGCCGGAATGGTGGCCGGCTGCCTGCTCGCCCGCCGGGTGGCCCGACTCGCCGGGCCGGAGCGGGCCCCGCAGCGCTGGGCCGAGGTGCTGGCCCCGGCGGTGCTGGCCGGGCTGGTGGCCGGCGTGCTGCTCGGTGTGGCCGCCGCGGTCTCCGGCGGGTCACTGGGCGCCGGCCGGCTGGCACAGGTCGGGCCGGTGGGCTGGCAGGTCGGTGCGGTGGCCGCTGTCGTCATCGCGGTCGGCGCACTGCTCGGCGCCGCCGCCACCCGGGCCCTCACCCGCACCCCCGCCCAGTAGACGCGCGCGGGGCGCCCCGGACGAATCCGGAGCGCCCCGTCGATCCGAGCTTGTCAGGGCTGGGTGGGCAGGGCCACGTTCGCCACGATGCCGAGGATGATCAGGATGATGCCCAACCCGACACCGATCGCGCCGCAGATCAGGCCGGCCTTGGCCTGCCCGGCGTTGTTCGCCTGGCCCTGGGCGACCTTCTGCCGCGCGAGGTAACCGGTCACCACGGCCGCGATGCCGACCGGGATGCCCAGGTAGAAGCAGCAGATCAGCGGGATCGACGCGATACCGAGGATCATCGACACCAGGCCGAGGGTGTTGTTCTGCCCCTGGCCCCCCTGCGGGTAGCCGGCGTTCGGGTACGTCGGACCGCCGCCGCCGTACTGGGGCTGCTGCTGGCCGTACGGGTCCTGGCCGTAGGGCTGTCCCGAGGTCGGCTGGCCGTACGGCTGACCCGAAATCGGCTGCTGGCCGTACGGGGCCGCCGGCGGCTGGCCGTACTGCGGCGGCTGGGGTGCGTTCGGGTCCTGGTTGGGCTGCTGGCCGTACGGGTCCTGGCCGGGGTTACCGGGTTGCATTCGAGAGCTCCTTGAACTGGTTCCGTCAGTTACTGCTGTTGTTGCCACCCATGATCGCTGTCAGTCCTCGGAATGCACAGCGCGGCAGCACCACGACATCGTCACGGTGCTGCCGATCGACGGTTGCCGTTGGGGTGGTGACCGGGCGACACGCGGTGCTCCTCAGTGCAGCGACACCGCTGGTGTGCCGATCGGTGCGGGGGTTCGGACCGACGAGGTGTCAAGTCCGAGCGAGCGGCAGCGTACCGGGTCGATGCACGTCGGCACTGTCAAAGATCGGCGCGCCGCCCAGCCGGAGGGCTTCCTGACCTGCCCGATAGGGTGGCCCGGTGACCGAGCCCGCGCCTGTCGCCCGCATCGTCGTCCTCATCTCCGGCTCCGGTAGCAACCTCCAGTCGCTGCTGGATG
Organism: Micromonospora sp. M61; assembly: GCF_018070245.1. Lineage (NCBI taxonomy): Bacteria > Bacillati > Actinomycetota > Actinomycetes > Micromonosporales > Micromonosporaceae > Micromonospora > Micromonospora sp. M61. Next base: position 43,462 of record NZ_JAGPYA010000026.1, read on the forward strand.
CCGCCGTCGACCCCGCGTACGGTGCGCAGGTCGTCGCGGTCGGCGCGGACCGTGACGGCATCGCGGGCCTGGACCGGGCCGAGGCCGCGGGGGTGCCGACCTTCGTCGAGCGGGTCCGTGATCACGACACCCGGGAGGACTGGGACCGGGCGCTCACCGCGCACGTTGCGAAGCACCAACCGGACCTGGTCATCTCCGCCGGTTTCCTCAAGTTGGTCGGCCCGCACTTCCTCGCTGCCTTCGGCGACCGCTACCTGAACACCCACAACACCCTGTTGCCGGCGTTTCCCGGCATCCACGGTCCGCGTGACGCCCTCGCCTACGGCGTGAAGCTCACCGGGGCCACCCTCTTCTTCGTCGACGCAGGCATGGACACCGGGCCGATCGTCGCGCAGGTCGCGGTGCCGGTGCTCGACGACGACGACGTGGACACGCTCACCGAGCGCATCAAGGAAGCCGAGCGGCGCCAGCTCGTCGAGCAGGTCGGTCGCCTGGTCCGCGAAGGCTGGACCATCACCGGAAGGAAGGTCACGGTTCCGTGAGTCCCACTCAGGACGGGCGCCGCCCGATCAGGCGGGCGCTGGTCAGCGTCTACGACAAGACCGGGCTGGTCGAGCTGGCTCAGGCCCTGCACGCCGCCGGTGTGGAGATCGTGTCCACCGGAAGCACGGCGGGCACCATCGCCGCCGCCGGTGTGCCGGTGACGCCGGTGGAGACGGTGACCGGGTTCCCCGAGGTGCTCGACGGCCGGGTGAAGACCCTGCACCCGAAGGTGCACGCGGGTCTCCTCGCGGACCTGCGCAAGGACACGCATGTCGCGCAGCTCGACGAGCTGGGGGTTGCGGCGTTCGACCTGCTGGTCTCCAACCTCTACCCCTTCCAGGCGACCGTCGCCTCCGGCGCCGACGTCGAGGAGTGCGTGGAGCAGATCGACATCGGTGGCCCGGCCATGGTGCGGGCCGCCGCCAAGAACCACGCCTCGGTCGCCGTGCTCACCGACCCGGCTGGTTACCCGGCGCTGATCGGCGCGCTCGGCGAGGGGGGCTTCACCCTGGCCCAGCGGCGCGCGCTGGCCGCCCGGGCGTTCGCCGACATCGCCGAGTACGACGTGGCCGTGGCCCGGTGGTGCGCGCAGGAGCTGGCGCCCGCCGACGACTGGTGGCCGCAGTTCGCGGGGCTGGCGCTGCGCAAGTCGGCGGCGCTGCGCTACGGCGAGAACCCGCACCAGCCGGCTGCGCTCTACACCGACCCGGACGCCCCGGCGGGGCTGGCCCAGGCCGAGCAGCTGCACGGCAAGGAGATGTCCTACAACAACTACGTCGACGCGGACGCTGCCTGGCGGGCGGCGAACGACTTCGCCGACCAGCCGGCCGTTGCGATCATCAAGCACGCCAACCCGTGCGGCATCGCGGTGGGCGTGGACGTGGCCGAGGCACACCGTAGGGCGCACGCCTGTGACCCGGTGTCGGCGTTCGGCGGCGTCATCGCGGTCAACCGGCCGGTCTCGGTCGAGCTGGCGCGGCAGGTGGCCGAGATCTTCACCGAGGTGGTGGTCGCGCCCGGCTTCGACGAGGGCGCGGTCGAGGTGTTGCAGGCCAAGAAGAACATCCGGCTGCTGCGGGCGCCGGTCTGGACGCCGGCGCTGGTGGAGTTGCGGCCGGTGACCGGTGGCGTGCTGGCCCAGGTCGCCGACCGGGTGGACGCCCCCGGCGATGACCCGGCGACCTGGCAGTTGGCGACCGGCGAGGCCGCCGACGAGGAGCTGCTGCGGGACCTGGCGTTCGCGTGGCGGGCGGTTCGTGCCGTGAAGAGCAACGCGATCCTGCTCGCGAAGGACGGCGCCACCGTCGGGGTCGGTATGGGTCAGGTCAACCGGGTCGACTCGGCGCAGCTCGCGGTCAACCGCGCCGGCGCCGAGCGGGCTCGGGGTTCGGTCGCCGCCTCGGACGCGTTCTTCCCGTTCGCCGACGGCCCGCAGATCCTCATCGACGCCGGCGTCCGCGCCATCGTGCAGCCCGGAGGCTCGATCCGCGACGAAGAAGTCATCGCAGCGGCCAAAAAGGCCAACGTAACGATGTACCTGACGAAAACCCGCCACTTCTTCCACTAGGCCGCGAGACCCCCGTCCGCGTCGATCATGGAGTTGTGGTGCCCCGCAAAAGGGGTGCCGGCCAAGAAATCGGCCACCACAACTCCATGATCGACGTGTGAGGCGGGCGGGTCAGGCCGTTGGGGTTGTGGGGCGGAGTTCGGCGAAGTGGCAGGCGGACGGGTGGGGGTCCGCCGCTCTCGGGACCGTTTTCGGGTCCTCCACGGCGCAGATCTCCTGGGCCTTCCAGCAGCGGGTGCGGAAGTGGCAGCCGCTCGGCGGGTCGGCCGGGCTGGGCACGTCGCCGACCAGCCGGATCATGTTGCGCTGGTCGCGGGCCTCCGGGTCGGGCACCGGCACCGCCGAGAGCAGAGCCTGGGTGTACGGGTGGGTGGCCCGCTCGTAGATCTCGTCCTCGGTGCCGATCTCGACGATCCGGCCGAGGTACATCACGGCCACCCGGTCGGCGATGTGCCGCACCACGGACAGGTCGTGGGCGATGAAGATGTACGACAGCCCCAGCTCGTTCTGCAACTGCTTCAGCAGGTTGATCACCTGGGCCTGGATGGAGACGTCCAGCGCCGACACCGGCTCGTCGCAGACGATCACCTCGGGTCGCAGCGCGAGCGCGCGGGCGATGCCGATGCGCTGACGCTGACCGCCGGAGAACTGGTGCGGGTACCGGTTGATGTGCTCCGGGTTGAGCCCGACCACGTCGAGCAGTTCCTGGACCCGCTTCTGCTTGCTGCCCTTGGGCGCGGCATCCGGGTGGATCTCGAACGGTTCGCCGATGATGTCGCCGACGGTCATCCGCGGGTTCAGCGACGTGTACGGATCCTGCATGACCATCTGCATGTTGCGGCGCACCCGGCGCAGTTCACCCCCGGAGGCCTTGAACAGGTCCTTGCCCTCCAGGGTCGCGCCTCCGGAGGTGGGCGTCTCCAGGCGCATCAGCAGCCGGGCGAGGGTGGACTTGCCGCAGCCGGACTCGCCGACGACACCCAGAGTCTCGCCCCGTCGGAGCTCGAAACTCACCCCGTCGACGGCCTTCACCGCGCCGACCTGCCGCTGGAACAGCACCCCCTGCGTGATCGGGAAGTGCTTCACCAGGTTGTCGACGGAGAGGATCGTCTCGCCGCGGACCTTGTTGGGGCTAGCGGGCGGCGCTGTCATCACGGACCTCCTGCGCGAAGTGGCAAGCGCTGGTCCGGCCGTCGCCGAGGACCAGGTCGTGCGGCACGACGTCCACGCAGACCTGCTGGACGTACGGGCACCGGGGGTGGAACGGGCAGCCGGACGGGATGCGCATCAGGTTCGGCGGCAACCCCTTGATCGTCGACAGTTCCTCGCCGCGGACGTCCAGGCGCGGGATCGACTCCAACAAACCCTTGGTGTACGGGTGGGCGGGCGCCTTGTAGAGCGAGCGGACGTCGGCGTGCTCGACGATCCGGCCGGCGTACATGACCGCGATCCGGTCCGCGACACCGGCGACCACGCCCAGGTCGTGGGTGATCAGGATCATCGCCATGTTGCGTTCCTGGCGCAGGTCGGCCAGCAGGTCCATGATCTGGGCCTGGACGGTCACGTCGAGCGCCGTGGTCGGCTCGTCGGCGATCAGCACCTTCGGGTCCAGCGCCAGCGCCATGGCGATCATGACGCGCTGCCGCATGCCACCGGAGAACTGGTGCGGGTAGTCGCCGATCCGCTTGGCGGCACCGGGGATCTTGACCAGGTCCATCAGCTCGATGGCACGGCGTCGGGCGTCGGACCGGGACAGGCCGGAGCGCTGACGCAGCGTCTCACCGATCTGCCAGCCGACCGGAAACACCGGGTTCAGGGCCGAGAGCGCGTCCTGGAAGATCATCGCGATCTCCTTGCCGCGTACCTGCCGGCGCTGTTCCTCGGAGCGGGTGAGCAGGTCCTGACCCTGGTAGAGGATCTGGCCGGAGCGCACGAACGCGGGCGGGGTGTCCAGGATGCCCATGATCGCCTGGGCGGTGACCGACTTGCCCGAGCCGGATTCGCCGAGCACGGCCAGTGTCTCGCCGGCGTCCAGGTGGTACGACACGCCGTTGATCACCCGGGCCACGCCCTCGTTGGTGCGGAACTCGACGTGCAGGTCCCGCAACTCCAGCAGGTGGCCGCCCTCGGGCGTGGCGGAGGCGGGCGTCGGTTGAACGGTCATGGCTGTGCCTGCCTTTCGCTCGCGACTGCGGGGCTCGCTTCGCTCACTCCTCGCGCTCGCATGAGTCACCGCAGCTTCGGGTCGAAGGCGTCACGGATCGCGTCGCCGAGCATGATGAACGCCAGCACGGTCAGCGCGAGGAATGCCGACGGGACGATCAGCGGCGTGGCCGCCTCGCGCATGTGGATGCGGCCGGTGTCGATGTCCTGGCCCCACGAGATGGTGGGCGCCTTCAGGCCGATGCCCAGGAAGGAGAGCGTCGCCTCGGCCGCGATGAACGAGCCGAGCGCGATGGTCAGCACGACGATGACCGGGGCCAGCGAGTTCGGCAGGATGTGCCGCCACATGATCCGGCTGTTGCCGGCGCCGAGCATCCGGGCCGCCGCGACGTAGTCCTGCTCCTTTGCGGTGATCACCGAGGAGCGGACCACGCGGGCGGCGGTGGTCCAGCCGAGCAGGGCGAGTACGAAGACGACAGCGCCGATCCGTGCCCACTGGCTGTCACTGGAGACCCGCTTGAGCAGCACGATCGCGGCCAGCAGCAGCGGGATGCCGAGCACCACGTCGATCACCCGGGAGAGCACCGCGTCGACCCACCGGCCGAAGTAACCGGCCAGCATGCCGATCACCAGCGCGATGATCCCGGTGCCGAGAGCGGCGAGCGCGCCGACCAGCAGCGAGGCGCGGGTGCCGTAGACCGCACGGGAGTACGTGTCGCAGCCCTGGAAGTCGTACCCGAAGATGGCCCCGCCGGACGGCCCGGCGTGCTGCCGGGAGAGCAGGCAGTCGTTCGGGTTGTTGGCGGTGAACACCCCGGGGAGCAGCGCCATCAGGGTGAAGATGACGACCAGCGTCAGCGAGATCCAGAAGATCGGGTTGCGGCGCAGGTCCCGCCAGGCGTCTCCGGCCAGGCTGCGGGGCTTGTTCGCGGCGCCGACCTGATTGGGTGTGCCCGGCTCGCCCGAGGGGCCACGCCGCGCGGCCTGGTTCTCGGTCGCCGCCACAGTCTCGAAGTCACTCATGCGGCACCTCGCTGCGCTCACTCATAGCGGATCCTCGGGTCGAGTACGGCGTACAGGACGTCCACCACCAGGTTCGAGACCAGGTAGACCACGACGAGCACGCTGACGATGCCCACCACGAGGGGGCCGTCCTCGGTGCGGATGCCGCGGAAGAGGTTGAAGCCGACGCCGGGGATGTTGAAGACGCCCTCGGTGATGATCGCGCCGCTCATCAGGTTGCCCAGCTCCACACCGAGGAAGGTGACCACCGGGATCAGTGAGTTGCGCAGCACGTGGACGATGACGATGCGGCGCTTGACCAGGCCCTTGGACCGGGCGGTCCGGACGTAGTCCGCGCGCAGGTTCTCCGCCACCGAGGCCCGGGTGAGCCGCAGCGCGGTGGCCAGCGACAGCGAGCCGAGCACGATGCCCGGCAGCAGGAGCGCGTAGAACGTCGGGTCCGAGCCGGCGGTGGGCGGGAACAGCTGCCACTTGACGCCCAGGAAATACTGCGCCAGCGGCGCCAGCACGATCGTCGGGATGCCCAGCACCAGCAGGGTCAGCACCAGCGTCGAGTTGTCGAAGATGCTGGCTCGGCGGATACCGGCGATCACGCCCGCGCTGACTCCGAAGATGATCGCCACGGCGAGGGCGATGAGCGCGAGCCGCACGGTGACCGGCCAGGCCTGCTGGAGGATGTCACCGATGCTCCGACCGGTGAGCGACTCGCCCAGGTTGCCCTGGAGCAGGTCCTTCACGTAGTCGAAGTAGCGGTAGAAGAAGCCGCCGACGCCCGTCTGATCCAGGTTGTACTTCTCGGTCAGGTAGGCCCGTTGGGCTGGCGTCACCGGCCGCTCACCGGCGAGCGCCTGGATCGGGTCGCCCTGTCCGGCGAATGTCAGCGCGTAGACGATCAGGGTGGTCCCGAAGAACGCCAGGACCATCTGCAGTAGGCGCCGCAAGATGTAGCGGAACATGCTTAGCAGTCTCTCCGGAAATGTGCGAAAGGGTCGCAGGACGGCATCTCTGGTCGTACCCGAAATATCCGAGACGTGCCGTCAGGCCCGGGGGAGCCGGCACCACCGACGCCGGGTCCGCTGCTGCGGCCCGGCTCCGGTGGCGCGATTTGGGCCACCCGGGCGTCGTCGCCCGGGTGGCCCGCACCGTGGTCAGCTCAGCTGGCCGCTTCGATCTTGACGAGGTTGACCCGCTGGAACAGGTCCATCTGCACGTTCTTGACCTTGGACGAGTGGCCGAACACGTTCTCGCCGAAGCGGAGCGGGATCACCGGCATGTCCTTGGCCAGGATGTCCTCCGCCTGCTGGTACTTGGCGATCGCCTCGTCCTGCGTCTTGGCGGCGGAACCCTCCTTGACCAGCTTGTCGAACTCCGGGTTGCTGTAGCCGTAGTAGTTCGACGAGCCGTTCGTGCTGTACAGCGGGCCGAGGTAGTCCTCCATGGTCGGGTAGTCCATGACCCAACCCATCCGGAACGCACCCACCGGCGTCTTCTTCTCGACCTTGGTCAGCAGGTCGGCGAACTTCGGCTCGGCCGAGCCGACGGCGTCGACACCCAGGTTGGCCTTGAGCTGGTTGACAGTGGCGTCGACCCAGTCCTTGTGGCCGCCGTCGCCGTTGTACGAGATGACGATCTTCGACGGACCACCCGCGGCCTGGTAGAGCTTCTTGGCCTCGGTCGGGTTGAACTCGCCGGCCGTGCCCGCGGTGTTCTCCCGGTAGCCCGGCAGGACCGGCGAGACGAAGGAGCGCGCCGACTGCTGAGAGCCCTTGAAGACCGACTTGGTGATCTCGTCACGGTCGATCGCCATCGAGATGGCCTTACGCACGTCCGGGTTGCTGTAGTCCTTGTCGAACGTCGGGAACGCGAGGAACTGGAACGACGACATCGGGCTGGTCTGGTACCGGTCACCCAGGTCGCTCGGCGCGGTGCTCAGGCTCTCGGTCGGGATCGTCGGCAGCACGTCCAGGTTGTCCGCCAGGACGTCCGCGTAGGCCGCGGTCAGCTGCTGGTAGATCCGGAACTCAACGTTCTTGACCTTGGGCTTCTCGCCCGGGTACGCGTCATAGCGCTCGACCTCGATCTTGCTGTCGTGCTGCCAGGTGCCCTTCATCTTGAAGGGGCCCTGCCCGATGGGCGCCTGCTCGTAGGAGTCCTTGAGCACGCCCGGGGTCGAGAACGCGGCGTCCGGCATCGGGTAGAACGCGTTGTAGCCGAGCACCGTCTTGAAGTCGATGTACGGCTCGGAGAGCGTCACGGTGAAGGTGAGGTCGTCGACCTTCTTCAGACCGGACATCTCCTTGGCCTTCGGCGCCTTGCCCTGGAGGTCGTCGTAACCAGCGATCTTCTCGAAGAAGTAGTTGCTGTCCTGACCGTTGGGGGCGTACGCGCCGTAGTTCCAGGCGTTGACGTAGTCCTCGGACGTGACCTTCTCACCGTTGTGGAAGGTGAAGCCGTCCTTGAGCTTGATCGTCCAGACCTTGTTGTCCGACGAGGTCACCGACTGGGCCGCGACCTCGTAAGGCTTGTTCTGGGCGTCGTAGTCGACGAGCGGGCTGAACAGGCCGGCGATCACCTGCGAGCCGGACGTCTCGGTGGTGTTGGTGGGAACCAGGTGCTTCGGCTCGCCGATCTGGATGCTGACCGCCGAATTGCCGTTGCCGCTGGATCCACCGTCGCCGCCGCTGCCGCAGGCCGCGAGGCCCAGCGTCACCGCGAGCGGGAGGGCGGTCCAGGCGGCGAGTCTACGAACTCGCATTGAGCCTCCTCATCTCCTCACGCTGCGCAGTCAGGCCCGACGCTGGGTTACGCTGCGCAACAAGCGGCAACGGTAGGTCGGGGATAGGCCTTTGACAACGACGCGGTTGCGGGTGGGTAACGGTCCGGGGGTGGTCCCCTTGTCGAAGGCGGGTCCGCCTGCTAGCGAAAACCGCCGTAAACCTCGCCAGCCTGCAAAAGTCTTGTCGTTCGTGGGGGCGACAGTGCCGGTCTGAAGCGGGATGGGGCTCCCCGGGCGGGCCATCCGATCTCCGTCGTGCTCGGCCCGCCTGTCTGGTTCGACGGTGACCGAATGAACAGAAAGTGACTGAGAGTGACGTGCAACACGTTACTTACGGTCATGTGTAACGGTGGTGGCCGAGGTGGCGACGAGCCGCGCGGGCGAGGTCCGTCGGAACTGCGGCCGGTGGCCGTGAGACGATCTGGACGTGACGGCGACGCTTCTGGACGGCAAGGCAACCGCGGCGGAGATCAAGGACGAGCTGCGAATCCGGGTGAAGGCACTCGCGGAACGCGGCATCACCCCCGGGCTGGGCACGGTGCTGGTCGGGGCGGACCCGGGCAGCCAGGCGTACGTCAACGGAAAACACCGCGACTGCGCCGAGGTGGGCATCGCCTCGATCCGCCGGGAGTTGCCGGCCGACGCCACCCAGCAGCAGGTCGACGACGTGCTGGCCGAGCTGAACGCCGACCCGGCGTGCCACGGCTACATCGTCCAGCTGCCCTTGCCGGCCCATCTCGACACCCAGCGGGTGCTGGAGCTGATCGACCCGGACAAGGACGCCGACGGCCTGCACCCGGTCAACCTGGGCCGGCTCGTCCTCGGCTACGACGGCCCGCTGCCCTGCACCCCGCGCGGCATCGTGGAGCTGCTCCGCCGGCACGACGTGGCGCTGCGCGGCGCGACCGTCGCCGTGGTCGGTCGGGGCAACACCGTCGGCCGACCGCTCGGCCTGCTGCTCACCCGCCGCTCCGAGAACGCCACCGTCACCCTCTGCCACACCGGCACCCTCGACCTCGCCTCGCACACCCGGGCCGCCGACATCGTCATCGTCGCGGCCGGCGTGCCGGGCCTGCTCACCGCCGACATGATCAACCCCGGCGCCGTCGTGGTGGACGTCGGCATCACGCGCGTGATCGGCGCGGACGGCAAGGGCCGCTACACCGGCGACGTCGACCCGGAGGTGGCCGAGACGGCCGGCGCCCTGGTCCCCATGCCCGGCGGAGTCGGGCCGATGACCCGGGCCATGCTGCTCACCAACGTCGTCGAGCGCGCCGAGCGCGGCTGAGCCCGCGCGCCGGTAGCGCCGAACCAGGACGGCGGTGACGTTCGCCCCATCCCGGCGATGGCCGCCGCCCCTGGCCTGATCGGTGCCAGGATGACTGATACGGTCCGGAAAACCGACTGGTATCAGGGAGTGGGACGACCATGGGTAAGAAGGTCACTGTCGTCGGGGCTGGCTTCTACGGCTCCACCACCGCACAGCGCCTGGCCGAGTACGACGTCTTCGACACCGTAGTGATCACCGACATCGTGGAGGGCAAGCCCGCGGGCCTCGCGCTCGACCTCAACCAGTCCCGGGCCATCGAGGGCTTCGAGACCAAGGTGGTCGGTGTCACCACCGGCCCCAACGGTGAGGGCTACGAGCAGATCGAGGGCTCCGACGTCGTCGTGATCACCGCCGGTCTGCCGCGTAAGCCCGGCATGAGCCGGATGGACCTGCTGGAGACCAACGCCAAGATCGTCCGCCAGGTCGCCGAGAACGTCGCCAAGTACGCCCCGAACGCCGTCGTCATCGTGGTCTCCAACCCGCTGGACGAGATGACCGCGCTGGCGCAGCTCGCCACCCAGTTCCCGAAGAACCGGGTGCTCGGCCAGGCCGGCATGCTCGACACCGCCCGGTTCAGCAACTTCGTCGCCGAGGCGCTGAACGTGCCGGTGGCGTCGGTACGCACGCTGACCCTGGGCTCGCACGGCGACACCATGGTCCCGGTGCCCTCGAAGAGCACCGTCAACGGCAAGCCGCTGCGTGACGCGATGCCGGCCGAGCAGATCGAGGAGCTGGTCGTCAAGACCCGCAACGGTGGCGCCGAGGTGGTCGCGCTGCTCAAGACCGGTTCGGCCTACTACGCCCCGTCCGCCGCCGCGGCTCGGATGGCGAAGGCCGTCGCCGAGGACTCGGGCGAGGTCATGCCGGTCTGCGCCTGGGTCGACGGCGAGTACGGCATCTCCGGTGTCTACCTGGGTGTCGAGGCCGAGATCGGCGCCGAGGGCGTCAAGCGGGTCGTCGAGACCGACCTGGACGCCGACGAGCGCGCCAGCCTCCTGGAGGCGGCCGAAGCCGTCCGCGCCAAGCAGGGCGACATCTCCAGCATGTAGTTCCCCGAACCAGAACCACCCGAAGGGCCCGCCGGCAAACCGGCGGGCCCTTCCCCGTCCCACCCCCTATCCGCCGTTGATCATGAGGTTGGCGGCAGTGATGGAGATCGAAAACCCCGTCAACCTCATGATCAACCAACTCGGAAGGTGGGTTAGGGGTGGGGAAGCGGGGTGAAGGGGGTGGCCAGGTGGGGGGTGGCCAGGACGGTGGGGGAGTGGGTGCGCAGGGCGGCCCGCCGGGAGGTGCGGGCCAGGTCCGGGTCCACCTCGTGGGCGTACGCGAGGTCGGGGTCGACGAGTTGCACGGCGTGCACCAGCAGGTCGCCGGTGACCAGCATCCGTTCGTCGGCCGAGGTCAGGAGCACCGACTGGTGGCCCGGGGTGTGGCCGGGGGTGGGCAGCAGTCGTACCGCCGGGGTGAGAGTGGTCTCGCCGTCGACCACCCGGAGCTGGCCGGCGGCGCGCAGCGGTGCGATCAGGCCGGCCGGCAGTCCGGGGTTGAGCGTCTCCGCCGCGTCCAGCTCGGCGCGCTGCACCAGATAGCTGGCGTTCGGGAAGTATGGCCGGCCCGGCGTGCCGGTGACGGCCCAACCGATGTGGTCGCTGTGCAGGTGGGTCAGCACGACAGTGTCGACGTCGGCCGGGTCGATGCCCGCCGCGTCCAGCTCGGCGGGCATCCGGCCGGGCACGGGCGCCCAGCTCGCGGCCGGCGCGTCGACGGGCCCGATCCCGGCGTCGACCAGGGTGACCGGCCCGTCGCCGGAGCGGATCGCAAAACTGCGGAACGGCAGCCACCACTGCCCGTCGGCGGTCACCGAGCCCGGGTCGCGCCGGTCGGCCTCCGCCCAGTGCGCCGCCGTGGCCTGCGGGAACGCCTCCGCGCGGGGCTGGAAGAAGGCACCCTCACCGTCGGTGAGTGCGGTGACCGTGATAGACCCAAGGGTGCGGTTCAGTGGCATCGGGCGATGATTCCAGGGCATTCCTGTTCCGCGCAGCCCGGTTTCCGCCGGTCGGTCGAGGCCGGCTGGGGGCTGCCGGCCCAATTGCAGTACGCTCGTACTGCTTGAGCACGTGTCCCCCGAGAGGAGCGCCGGTCGATGGCGAAGATCAAGGTAAACAACCCGGTCGTTGAACTCGACGGCGACGAGATGACCCGGATCATCTGGAAGCAGATCCGGGAGCAGCTGATCCTGCCCTACCTCGACGTCGACCTGCACTACTACGACCTGTCGATCCAGCACCGCGACGAGACCGACGACCAGGTGACGATCGACGCCGCCAACGCCATCAAGGAGCACGGCGTCGGCGTCAAGTGCGCGACCATCACCCCGGACGAGGCCCGGGTCGAGGAGTTCGGCCTGAAGAAGATGTGGCGGTCGCCCAACGGCACGATCCGCAACATCCTCGGCGGCGTCGTCTTCCGTGAGCCGATCATCATGTCCAACGTGCCGCGGCTCGTCCCCGGCTGGACCAAGCCGATCATCATCGGCCGGCACGCCCACGGTGACCAGTACAAGGCCACCGACTTCGTCGTCCCCGGCCCGGGCACGGTGACCATCACCTACACCCCCGCCGACGGTGGCGCGCCGATGGAGATGGAGGTCGCCAACTTCCCCGGCGGCGGCATCGCCATGGGCATGTACAACTACGACGAGTCGATCCGGGACTTCGCCCGGGCGTCGTTCCGCTACGGGCTGGACCGCAACTACCCGGTCTACCTGTCCACCAAGAACACCATCCTCAAGGCGTACGACGGTCGGTTCAAGGACCTCTTCGCCGAGGTGTTCGAGGCCGAGTTCAAGGCCGAGTTCGACGCCGCCGGCATCACCTACGAGCACCGGCTGATCGACGACATGGTCGCCGCCGCGCTCAAGTGGGAGGGCGGCTACGTCTGGGCCTGCAAGAACTACGACGGTGACGTGCAGTCCGACACCGTCGCGCAGGGCTTCGGCTCGCTGGGTCTGATGACCTCCGTCCTGCTCTCCCCCGACGGTCGTACCGTCGAGGCCGAGGCCGCCCACGGCACTGTCACCCGGCACTACCGGCAGTACCAGAAGGGTGAGAAGACGTCGACCAACCCGATCGCGTCGATCTACGCCTGGACCCGGGGCCTGGCCCACCGGGGCAAGCTGGACGGCACCCCGGCGGTCACCGAGTTCGCCAACACCCTGGAGCAGGTCATCGTCGACACCGTCGAAGGCGGCCAGATGACCAAGGACCTCTCGCTGCTCATCTCGCGGGACGCCCCGTGGCTGACCACCGACGAGTTCATGAACGCGCTCGACGAGAACCTGGCCCGCAAGATCGCCGCCTGATCCAGGCGTACCGCATCATCGGAGCCCGCCGGCGTCTCAGCCGGCGGGCTTCGGCGTGTCCGGGGCTGACGCGCCGAGGGTCGTCACCGCCGTCGGCGCGCCTCGTTGACCAGGATGGACGAGATGCCAGTCGCGTCCAGGAAGGTTGACCTCGGTCGACCCGCGGCACCCGTGCGCCGATCAGCCAGCCTTCCCGGCTGTGCCGTGCACAGCCAGCCGTCCCTTCCCTGCGGGGGGCCCTGTCCCGGGCCCCCCGCGCCCTGTTTCGCAGCGCTCACCGCAGGGGTTTCGCAGCGCTCACCGCAGGGCGGGAAAGCAGCGCGGCTCAGGCGGCGCGCAGCAACTCGGCGGCGCGTTCCGGGGAGATGTCGTTGATGAAGACACCCATCCCGGACTCGGAGCCCGCCAGATACTTCAGCTTGTCCTTGGCGCGCCGGATGCTGAACAGCTGAAGGTGCAGGTGGCCGAGCTCCCGGTCGATGCGCACCGGCGCCTGGTGCCAGGCCGAGATGTACGGCATCGGCATGTCGAACAGGCCGTCGAAGCGGCGCAGCAGATCCAGGTAGAGCGGCCCGAAGGCGTCCCGCTCGCTGTCGCTGAGCGCCGGGATGTCCGGCACCACCCGGCGCGGCGCGACGTGCACCTCGAACGGCCAACGGGCCGCCGCCGGGACGAACGCCGTCCAGTGTTCGTTCTCGGTGACCACCCGGTCGCCGGTGGCGCGCTCGGCGGTCAGCACGTCCGCGTACAGGTTGCCCCCGCCGGTCCGCTCGGCGTGCCGGCGGGCCGCGGCCAGCAGCGCGCGGGTGCGCGGCGTCACGAAGGGGTACGCGTAGATCTGCCCGTGCGGGTGGTGCAGCGTGACGCCGATTTCGACGCCCCGGTTCTCGAAGCAGAAGACCTGCTCCACGCCGGGCAGGTCACCGAGCACCTCGGTGCGGTCGGCGAGCGCGTCCAGCACCGTGCGGACCCGGCGCGGGGGCAGGCTGGCGAAGGACGCGTTGTGGTCCGAGGTGAAGCAGACCACCTCGCACCGCCCGAGGCCCGGCCGGACCGACGTGAACGGGGTGATCTCCCCGGGCTCGTCGGCGAACCGGCCGCTCAGCGACGGGAACCGGTTCTCGAAGACCACCACGTCGTAGTCGGGCGCGGGGATCTCGGTCAGTCGGTCGCCCACCGACGGGTCGAGCGGGCACTCGTTCGCCGGCGGGAGGAAGATGCGGGTCTGCCGGTGCACGGCGACCGCCACCCACTCGTCGGTCAGCGGGTCGTAGCGCAGTTGGGACGCGGGAGGCGGCGGCGGCAGGTCGCGGCGGTCCGGCTGGTCGCGGACGGCGTCGTCGCGCTCGTCGAAGTAGATCAGCTCCCGGCCGTCGGCCAGGTCGATCGCGGTGCGCTTCACGGCGCCGTCCCCTCACTCGTCGGCGTGCGCGTCGCGCGGCCCGCCCCTGTTGCCTTCACCATGATCAATTCGCCCACGTGTTCGTCGAGTACCCGTCGAGCGGGCGGAGGCAACCGGTCGTCGCTGACCAGTACGTGTGCGGCGGCCAGCTCGACGATCGAGGAGATGCCCACCGTGCCCCACTTGGTGTGGTCGGCGAGCACCACCAACCGGTCCGCCGCGGCCACGAGCGCCCGGTCGGTCTCCGCCTCCATGAGGTTCGGGGTGGTGAAGCCGGCCCGCTCGGTGATGCCGTGCACGCCCAGGAAGAGCAGATCCAGGTGCAGCGACCGGACCGCACCGACCGCGAGTGGACCGACCAACGCGTCCGACGGTGTGCGTACGCCCCCGGTGAGCACCACCGTCTGGTCCGGTCGACCTCCGGCGTGCAGGATCTCGGCCACCGGCAGCGAGTTGGTCACCACTGTCAGGCCGGGCACGTCCACCAACCTCCGGGCCAGCTCGGCGGTGGTGGTGCCGGCGGAGAGGGCGACCGCCGCGCCCGGCCGGACGAGCTGGGCGGCCCGGTCCGCGATGGCGGCCTTCTCGGGCAGTTGGCGGACCGACTTGGCGTGGAAGCCCGGCTCGTCGGTCGACCCCGGCCCGGCTGTGGTGGCGCCGCCGTGCACCTTGGCCAGCAGGCCGCGCTCGTGCAGCGCCTCCAGGTCACGGCGGATGGTCATGTCGGAGACACCGAACTCGGTGGCCAGCTCGCTCACCCGGACGCCGCCGGTCGACCGGACCCGCTCCAGGATGGCCACCTGCCGCTGCTGAGCGAGCATTGCCGTGCCTCCCGGGGGTCCCCGTACTCTCACGCGGTCAAACGTGTTCCAACAAAGATGAACACTAGCGCGTAGCGGGCAGCTGTGGAAGGAACGGGGGCACGGCGACGCCTCAGGCGGAGGCGATCTTCAGCTCCACCCAGCCGGTCTCGGTCAGGTGGTGCAGCACCGCCTGCACCGCGTCCGGGACGCTCAGGTCGGTGGTGTCGAGCACCAGGTCGGCGTCGGTCGGCTCCTCGTACGGGTCGTCGATGCCGGTCATCCCGGTGAGCAGGCCCGCCCGTGCCCGCGCGTACAGGCCCTTGCGGTCCCGCCGCTCGCACACCTCCAGCGGGGTGGCGACGTGCACCAGCACGAAACCCGCACCGGCGGCCAGGGCCATCTCACGGGCAGTGGCGCGGGCGGCCGCGTACGGGGCGATCGGGCAGCAGATGCCCACCCCGTGGTGCCGGGCGACCTCGGCGGCCACCCAGCCGATCCGTCGGACGTTGAGATCCCGGTCGGCCTTGCTGAAGCCCAGCCCGGCGGAGAGTTCCCGCCGCACCACGTCCCCGTCGAGCAGTGTCACCGTCCGGTCACCGCTCTCGCGCAACGCGTCCGCCAACCCTCGGGCGATCGTCGACTTGCCGGAACCGGAGAGGCCGGTCATGAAGACCACCAGCCCCCGGTGCCGGCGCGGCGGCCGGGCCCGGGCCAGCTCCCTCGCCACGGCTGGCGGGGTGTGCCACTCCGGCAACGGGAAACCCCGGTCGAGCAGGTCGTCGATCTCCTGCTGGGTCAACGCGAGCCGGCGGTTGCGCGGTGGGATGTCCTCCCGCCAGCGCCACTGCCCGTCCCGGTTGTCGTACGCCAGCTCGCGCGGCACCAGCACCCGCAGCCCGGCACCGGAGAGCATCTCGCCGGTGGAGAGCAGGTGGGTGACCCCGTACGAGGCGGAGACCCGGGCGCGCAGCAGCGCGTCGCTGATCTCCTCCTGTCGGTGCGACAACGGCACCGCGACCAGGGTGGCGGGCGGCATCCGGTCGCGGGCGGCGAAGACGGCGCGTACCAGCGCCTCCGGCGGAAGCCCGCCGACGCCACCCTCACCGACCGGGATCATCACGAGCAGGTGCGCGGCCAGGGTGCGGGCGGCATGGGCGATCTGGGCGAGCTGCGGACGATGCAGCGGCCGATCGGCGATGACGCCGAGCACCCGGCCCGGGGGCAGCAGCGCGCGGACCTCTTCCGGGCTGCGGCGCAGCCGTTGGAACGGGCCGTGACCACCGTCGCCCAGTCGCCGGACCTGGCCGCCGACCCCCGCCACGCCCTCGCGGACCGGCCAGACGTCCGCCACGTCCAGGGCAGCCGTCGGGGCGCCCTCGCCGTCGGTGAGCACCAGCGCCCGACGGGCCGGGTCGCGCGGATCGAAACTCTGCGCCAGGGCGGCCGGCACCTGGAGGGTCACCGCGACCTGCCACGGCGAACCGTCGGCCAGCTGGCCGCGTCGGCTCACCGAGACCAGGTCAGCGCGGGTCATGAAGCCGTTCAGAGGGGCGTACGCGCCGGTCAGCAGCAGCTCCAGATCCGCGAGCTCACCCGGACGCGGCGTGTACGCCGGTGCGTCCCGCAGCACCTCGTCGGGCAGCACCCAGCCGTTGCTCATCCACACCCCCCACTCGCTGACCGGCACACAGTTTCGCAGCCGACCGCCGATCGGTCGAGGGCGCCACTCCACGACCTCGACGGGCGGGAGCACCGCCGGATCCACCCGCCCTCACTGACGACTCCCCGATTACTGTCCGTTGAACGGAACGGGAATCGTCCCACCCCCGATGGGCTTTTTCCGAGGCGGGGTGGCGCCGGGCGCCGGACTGCGGAAAAACCTCCCCAGCAGCAGGGCAGGGGACCTTAGGGGTCCGCTACGCCAAGGATCAGGGAAGCGCCGGGGGCGCGCCGGTGTCTCAGGCAGGCCCGCACTCCCTACGCTGGGCACCGTGACACTGATCGCGACCCAGTCGCTCACCAAGACGTACGGAGGTCGGGTCACCGCGCTCGCCGACCTCACCGTCGCCGTCGAGCCCGGGATCATCGGCCTGGTGGGCGCGAACGGCGCCGGTAAATCCACCTTGATCAAGATTCTGCTCGGCCTGATCGCACCAACCAGCGGTCAGGTCTCGGTGCTCGGCATCGACCCGACCGCAGACCCGGCGGCTGTCCGCAACCGGGTCGGCTACATGCCGGAGCACGACTGCCTCCCACCGGACCTGTCCGCCGCCGAACTGGTCACCCATCTTGGCCGGATGAGCGGCCTGCCCCGCACCGCGGCTCGCGAGCGGGCCTCGGAGGCGCTGCGGCACGTGGGCCTCTATGAGGAGCGCTACCGCCCGGTCGGTGGCTACTCGACCGGCATGAAGCAGCGGGTCAAGCTGGCCCAGGCGCTGGTGCACGACCCCGACCTGCTGCTGCTCGACGAGCCGACCAACGGCCTGGACCCGGCCGGCCGCGACGCCATGCTGGCCCTGGTGCACCGGATCGGCACCGAGTTCGGCATCTCCGTGCTGGTCTGCTCGCACCTGCTCGGGGAGGTGGAGCGGATCTGCGACACGTTGATCGCCATCGACGGCGGCAAACTGCTGCGCGCCGACCACATCTCCGCGATGACCTCGGCCACCGACGTGCTCGCCGTCGAGGTGAGCGAGGGCACCGAGGAGCTTGCCGCCCGGCTCGCCGAGCTCAAACTGCCGGTGGCGCGGGACGGGCGACTGCTCCTCGTGCCACTCGCCGACGACGGCACCTACGACCTGATCCTCGGCGCGGTCGCCGAACTGGACCTGCCACTGCACCGACTGGACCAGCGCCGGCACCGGGTGGCCGAACTCTTCGCCACGAGGGAGCTCTCCCATGCCTGAGCCGACCGCCTCCGCCGTGCGCCCCGCGCCGACAGGCGTCATCCACGACATCGGCTACCAGCGCTACGAGGGCCCGAGGCTGGGCCGCCGGCAGGTCTTCGGCGCCCTCTACCTGCACGGGTTGCGCACCGCGTTCGGGTTCGGGCGCAGCGCCAAGGCCAAGATCTTCCCGTGGCTGGTGGTCGGCATCGTCTCCCTGGTCGCGGTGGCCCTGGCCGCGGTACGCAGCCAGATCGGCGAGCCGGTCGCCACGTACGCCCAGTTCGCCGACGCGATGAGCTGGCTTGTCATCTTCTTCGTCGCGGTCGTCGCTCCGGAGTTGGTCTCTCGGGACCTGCGCAGCGGTGTGCTGCCGCTGTACTTCTCCCGGCCGCTGCCGCGCAGCGACTACGCGCTGGCGAAGCTGCTGGCGCTGGTCACCGCCCTCTGGCTGCTGCTCGGCGGGCCACAGCTGCTGATGTTCCTGGGTGCCGCCTTCACCACCAAGCAGGGCATGCGCGGGGTGTGGAACGAGCTGCTCGACCTGCTGCCCGGGCTGCTCTACGCCGGGCTGTGGGCGGTGGTCTTCGCCTCGGTCGGGCTGCTGGTCGCCTCGCTGACCGGCAAGCGCGCCTTCGCCGCCGGTGGGGTGGTGGCGGTCTTCCTGATGACCACCCCGATCGTCGGGGTGCTGAGCATCCTGCCGTCGCGCGCCGCCAACGAGCTGGCCGGGCTGGCCTCGCCCTCCACGCTGGTGCAGGGGGTGGGCATCTGGTCGCTGGGTGACCTGCTGGTCGAGGGCGATCCGGGCGAGATGATGATCGGCGGGTTCGGCCCGGTCTACGCCCTGGCCGCGGTGCTGTTGGTCGCCGGCGCGACCGCCCTCCTGCTGGCTCGCTACCGGAAGGTCGCCTCCTGATGAGCACGCTGAGCCTGACCGGGGTGTCCCGGTGGTACGGCAACGTGGTCGCGGTCAACGACATCAGCATGGCCCTGGGGCCGGGCGTGACCGGGCTGCTGGGCCCGAACGGCGCCGGCAAGACCACCCTGCTGCACATGATGGCCGGTTTCCTGTCCCCGTCACGCGGCACGGTCACGCTCGACGACGAGCCGACCTGGCGCAACCCCGACGTCTACCGGCGGCTGGGGCTGGTCAGCGAGCGGGAGGCGGTGCAGGGCTTCCTCACCGCGTACGAGTTCGTGCATGCCAGCGCGAAGCTGCACCGGCTGCCCGACCCGGCGGCGGCGGCCCGGCGGGCGATCGACCTGGTGGAGCTGGAGTCGGCGCAGGACCGCCGGATCGGCACGTACTCCAAGGGCATGCGACAGCGGGCCCGGGTGGCCGCCGCGATGGTGCACGACCCGCAGGTGCTGTTGCTCGACGAGCCGTTCAACGGGATGGACCCGCGCCAGCGGCTGCACATGATGGAGCTGCTGCACAGCCTGGGCGACGCCGGCCGGACGATCCTGTTCAGCTCGCACATCCTGGAGGAGGTCGAGCAGGTCTCCGGGACGGTGCAGGTGATGGTGGCCGGGCGGTTGGCGGCCTCCGGCGACTTCCGGACCATCCGTCGGTTGATGACCAATCGCCCGCACGTGTTCGCGGTGCGGTCGACGAACGACAGGGCGCTGGCCGTCGCGCTGATCGCCGAGCCGTCGGTGAGCGGAGTCGAGCTGGACCCGACGGGCCTGACCGTGCGCGCCGGTGACTATGGCGCCTTCACCCGGGCGCTACCCCGGATCGCGCTCAAGCAAGGCATCCGGGTGCGCCAGCTGGTGCCGTCCGACGAGTCTCTGGAGAGCGTCTTCTCCTACCTCGTGGAGGCCTGACCAGTGAGTGCGAGGAGTGAACGAGCGCAGCGAGTGAGCCCCGCAGTCACGAACGAAAGAAGCTGACATGTCGACCATTACCTGGATCACCGCACGCGGGCTGTTCGGCCGGCGTCGGTTCCTGCTGCTGCTCCCGTTGCCGTTGGTGCTGCTCGGGCTGGCAGTGCTCTGCCGGTCGCTGGGGGTGGACCCGGGCGAGTGGGGGCCTCCGGTGCTGGTCGGCCTCGGGCTGGCCGTGGTGCTGCCGGTGGTCGCGCTGATCATCGGCACCGGCGTGCTGGGCGCCGAGATCGACGACGGCACTGTGGTGCACATCCTGACCAAGCCGCTGCCGCGCTGGCAGATCGTGCTGCCGAAGCTCGCGGTGGCCGCCGGGGTCACCGCGGCCACCGTGGTGGTGCCGCTCTACGTCGCGGGCGTGCTGGCCGCTTCGGTACGCCTCGGACTGGCACTGGCGGTCGCTGCGGCGCTCGGCGCGCTGGCGTACTCGGCGTTGTTCCTCGCGCTCAGCCTGGTCACCAGGCGGCCGGTGCTGCTCGGCCTGGTCTACGTGCTGATCTGGGAGGGGCTGCTGGGCAACTTCGTCAGCGGCACCAAGGTGCTGTCCATCCAGCAGTACGTGATCGCCCTCGCCGACCGGCTCGCCCCCACCGGGCTGCTGGAGACCACCGTGTCGGTGCCGGTGGCGTCGGTGATGACCGCTCTGGTCAGCGTCGGTTTCACAGTGCTGGCCATCGACCGTCTGCGCTCGTTCAGCGTGGCCGGCGAGACGAGCTGACACCGGTGCGAAGCGCTGTTCCGGCCAGCCCCCGCCTGGCGGTAGGGCTGGCCGGATGGACCGGTCAGGCCACCTCAGGCCAGGCTGATGGGCGTGAGCGTCGAAGCGGAGCAGACGTCGTTGGCTGAGCCGTACTCCCGGAGCAGCCGGCCCTGGCTGACCAGTCTGGCCGTCGCCGGGCTGGCCTGCGCCACGGTCGCCACGGCCGCTCAGGGCACCGGCCAGTTCCACTGGTGGGCCGTGTTCATCCTGATCCCGGCCGCCCTGATCGCGGCCAGCGGCGGGCCGTTGCTGGCCCGGGGTGGTGGCCGGGCGTTCGCCGGGTACATGCTCGCCTGCATCGGCACCCTGGTGTTCGCGGTGGGCGCGCTGCTGATGTTCGGCGTCATGGGGCGGGGTTGGCCGCTGCTGGTGGTGTTGCCCTGTCTGGCGGTCGCCGGCACCTACTACTGGCGGGCGGCCCACCCGCTGGCCCGTGGCCTGCACCGGGCGGTGGCCCTGCTCGCGCTGACCGGCGCCCTGCTCGGTCTGACGCTGCAACTGATCCGGGTGGACCTGATCGACCTGGAGACCGGCTGGTGGGGTGCGTTCCTGATGCTGGCCGGGGCCATCGTGCTGGGCAACGCGGGCGAGCTGACCCGGCACCGGATGCCGTACCGCCTCCAGGCGATCACCCTGCTGGTGGGGCCCGCAGTGGTCGCGTTCCTGCTCGGGCTGCGCTTCCTGCGCGGTTGGTGACACCGGTCCGCCGCCGCCCCGGGGGGTGGGCGGCGGCGGACACGGGTCAGAAGGCGCAGGCGATCACCAGCTCCGGGGTGCGGTCGGGGAGCAGGTCGAGCTTGCCGATCCGGCCGGCTGCCCGCAGGTCGTCGGCGACCAGGGTGAGCTGTTCCAGGAGCGCCGCCGGGCCGAGCGCCTCGGCCAGCGGCACCTCCGCCCTCATCGACAGCTTCCGCTCCGACTTGGCCCGCCGCACCTGGCTCAACGCGTCGCCGGCGAGGCGCAGCAGCGCCGGGTCACCCGACCCCTCGATCGTCCGGGCCACCTCGTAGGTGGTGGGCCACGGCGCACGGTGCACCGAGCCGTACCGCCACCACGACCAGACCTCCTCGGTCACGTACGGCAGGAACGGGGCGAACAGTCGCAGCTGCACCGACAGCGCCGAGGCCAGCGCCGCCCGCGCCGAGTCGGCCCCCGCGCCGGTGCCATAGGCGCGTTCCTTGACCAGCTCGATGTAGTCGTCGCAGAACCGCCAGAAGAACGCCTCGGTGGCCTGCAACGCCGCCGTGTGGTCGTACGAATCGAAGGCGGTGCTGGCGGCGGTGACCACGGTGGTCAGCTCGGCGAGCATGGCCCGGTCCAGTGCAGTGGTCGCCGGTGCGCGTAACGCGTCCGCCGCACCCAGCCCGAGCGCGAACTTGGACGCGTTGAGCAGCTTGGTTGCCAGTCGCCGGCCGATCTTGATCTGCGCCGGGTCGTAGGCCAGGTCCATGCCGGGCTTGCCGCTGGCCGCCCAGTAGCGCACCGCGTCCGAGCCGTGCTGCTCCAACAGCGCCAGCGGGGTGACCACGTTGCCCTTGGACTTGGCCATCTTCTTGTGGTCCGGGTCGAGGATCCAGCCGGAGAGCACGGTGTCCCGCCAGGGCAGCACCCCGTGCTCGAAGTGCGAGCGAACCACGGTGTCGAAGAGCCAGGTCCGGATGATCTCCTGCCCCTGGGGGCGGAGGTCCATCGGGAAGACCGTGGCGAACAGGTCCGGGTCGGTCTCCCAGCCGCCGACGATCTGCGGGGTCAACGACGAGGTGGCCCAGGTGTCCAACACGTCCGGGTCGCCGATGAAGCCACCCGGACGGCCACGCTGCGACTCGTCGTAGCCGGGCGCCGGATCGCTGGATGGATCGACTGGCAGCGCGGACTCGTCCGGCGTGAGAGGGTGGGACCAGTCCGGCTCGCCAGTGTCGTCGAGCCGGTACCAGACCGGCACCGGCACCCCGAAGAAGCGCTGGCGACTGACCAGCCAGTCCCCGGTCAGGCCACCCACCCAGTTGTCGTAGCGGTGCTTCATGTGCCCCGGCACCCAGTGCAGCTCCTCGCCCCGGGCCAGCAGCGTCGCCCGCAGCTCGGCATCCCGGCCGCCGTTGCGCAGATACCACTGTCGAGTCGAGACGATCTCCAGTGGCCGGTCGCCGCGTTCGTAGAACTTGACCGGGTGGGTGATCGGGCGCGGCTCACCGATCAGGTCACCCACGTCGGCCAGCATCCCGACGATCTCCCGGCGGGCGCCGTTGACGGTCTGCCCGGCCAGCGCCGCGTACGGCTGGGCCGGCACCCCGGCCGGCGGGTCGGGCAGCAGCCGGCCGTCCCGGCCGATCACGACCCGGGTGTCCAGTCGCAGCTCACGCCACCAGGTCACGTCCGTCAGGTCACCGAACGTGCAGACCATCGCGACGCCGGTGCCCTTGGCGGGGTCGGCGAGTGGGTGGGCATACACCGGCACCTCGACGGCGAACAACGGGCTGCGCACCGTGCCGCCCACCAGGTCGGCGTACCGCTCGTCGTCGGGGTGACAGACCAGCGCCACACAGGCCGGCAGCAGCTCGGGTCGGGTGGTGTCGATGAGCACCTCCCGCCCGTCGGGCGTGGCGAACCGCAGCCGGTGGTACGCGCCGGGGCGCTCCCGGTCCTCCAACTCCGCCTGGGCGACCGCGGTGGCGAAGCCGACGTCCCAGAGCGTCGGTGCCTCCGACTGGTACGCCTCGCCCCGCAGCAGGTTGCGCACGAAGGCACGCTGACTGGTGGCCCGGGCGACCCGGCCGATCGTCGTGTAGGTCAACGACCAGTCCACCGAGAGCCCGAGCCGCCGCCACAACGCCTCGAACACCTGCTCGTCGGTGACCGTCAGTCGTTCGCACAGCTCGATGAAGTTGCGTCGGGAGATCGGGGTGGGGTCACGGCGGGCCGCGTCGTCGACCGGGGCCGCCGGTGGCCGCCACACCGGGTCGTACGCCAGCGCCGGATCGCAGCGCACCCCGTACACGTTCTGCACGCGCCGCTCGGTGGGCAGGCCGTTGTCGTCCCAGCCCATCGGGTAGAAGACGGCCTTGCCGCGCATCCGCTGGTAGCGCGCGACGGTGTCGGTGTGCGTGTACGAGAAGACGTGCCCCATGTGCAACTCGCCCGATACGGTCGGCGGTGGGGTGTCGATGGCGTACACGTCCTTGCGCTCCTTCTTCGAGCGGTCGAACGCGTACGTGCCCTCCTCCTGCCAGCGGCGTGCCCAGCTCTCCTCGAGCCCGTCCAGGGTCGGACGCTCGGGAACGCCGGCGCGGGCCGTCCTCGCCGTTTCGGTCATCATGCGATCGTAGGCACCTCCCGGGTGCCCGGCCACGTAGTTGCCGCCGAACACACCGGCGGGCAGACGGGCGGGCATCGACCGGGGACAGGCAGTCAGATCAGCGAGTCGCGCCACTGCCGGTGCAGGGCCGCGTACCGGCCGTCGGCCTCGGCCAGCACGGCGGGCGGGCCGTCCTCGACGACCTTACCGTCGTCGAGGACCAGCACCCGGTCGGCGGTTTCCACAGTGGAGAGCCGGTGCGCGATCACCAGGGCGGTGCGGTCGCGCAGGATGGTGCCGAGGGCCCGCTGCACCAGCCGCTCGGTCGGCACGTCCAGCGACGACGTGGCCTCGTCCAGGATCAGCACTGCCGGGTCGGCCAGGAAGGCCCGAGCGAACGCGACGAGCTGCCGTTGCCCGGCGGAGAGTCGGCCGCCGCGCCGGTGCACCTGGGTGGCGTACCCCTCGGGCAGCGCCGAGATGAAGCTGTGCGCGCCGATCGCCCGCGCCGCGGCCTGGACCTCGGCGTCGTCCGCGCCCGGGCGACCGAACCGGATGTTCTCCGCGACGGTCCCACTGAACAGATGGTTCTCCTGCGTCACCAGCACCACCGCCCGGCGCAGGTCAGCGTCGCGCACGTCGCGCAGGTCGACCCCGTCCAGCCGTACCGTGCCGGTGTCCGGGTCGTGGAACCGGGCGACCAGCTTGGCGATGGTCGACTTGCCCGCGCCGGTCGGCCCGATCAGCGCCACGGTCTGCCCGGCCGGCACGGTCAGCTCCAGCTCGGCGAGGATCGGGGTGTCCGGACGGTAGCCGAAGGACACCGCCCGGAAGGTCAGCTCGCCGCGGCCGGGGCCGGTCGGCAGCGGGGTGGGTCGGGCCGGCTCGGCGACGGCCGGTCGTTCGTCGAGCACCCCGGCCAGCTTCTCCAGAGCCGCGGTGGCCGACTGGAGCGAGTTGTAGAACTGGCTCAGCTCCTGCATCGGCTCGAAGAAGCGGCGCAGGTAGAGCAGGAACGCGGCGAGCACTCCAACCTCGGTCTGCCCGCCGAGCACCCGCCAACCGCCGTAGCAGAGCACCACCGCCACTGTGACGTTGCCGATCAGCTTGATCGCGGGCGAGTACGTGGCGATCAGCCGGAACGCGTGCAGGCTGGTGCGGCGGTAGTCGTCGCCGAGCGCCACGAAGATCCGTTGGTTGCGCGGCTCCCGGCGGAACGCCTGCACCGCCCGGATGCCCCGCATCGACTCGACGAAATGCACGATGACCAGCGCGACAGCGTCCCGGGTCCGCCGGTACGCGCTGGCCGAGGACCGGGCGAACCAGCGGGAGAGCCAGAACAGGAACGGGAAGGCGAGCAGCGTCACGGCGGCCAGCGGCAGGTCCAGCCAGAGCAGGATGGCGGCCACCGACAGGATGGACAGCCCGGCCAGCACCAGGCTGTCGATCCCGCCGTCGACCAGCTCGGCGATCGAGTCCAGGTCACTGGTGAGCCGGGAGACCATCCGGCCGGAGGTGTAGCGCTCGTGGAAGCCCACCGACAGTCGCAGGAAGTGCCCGAACACCTGCTGCCGCAGGTCCAGCAGGACGGCCTGGCCGATGCGCGCGGAGAGGGTGAGGAACCCGCGACGGGCCACGTACTCGGTCACCGAGGCCGCCGCGAACGCCCCGGCGACGGCGACCAGCGGGCCGGGGTCGCCGGCCCGCAGCGGCGGGATGGCCCGGTCGATGCCGATCATGACCAGGTACGGGCCGGCCATCGCCGCGGCGTTCTGGGCCAGCAGGAGGCCGACCGCGACGGCGAGTCGCCCCCGGTGCGGGCGGAGCAGGTCGGCCAGCAGGACCCGGCTGAGCCGGCGTAGCCGGGTTACCGCCTCGGGCGCGGTGTCCTCGGCCCGGCTCCGGTCGGCCTCCGGGTCGGTGGCGGTTCCGCGCCAGCGGGTGAGTTCGGGCTCCTCCTCGGGCGGTGGGTCGGCCTGCTTCGGGACGGTCACGAGTGCACCAGCCCCCAGCCGTCCGAGGCGGACGGGCTCGACCCGGTGGCTCCGGACGACGGCGGGTGCCCGGCGGGCGGCTCGCCGGTCCTGGGTGGCGGTTCGGCGGCGAGCAGCGCCCGGTAGGCCGGCATTGTGGCGAGCAGCTCGGAGTGCCGGCCGATCGCGGTGATCCGGCCGTCCTGGAGCAACGCCACCCGGTCGGCCAGCGCGATCGTCGACGGCCGGTGCACGACCAACAGCGCGGTGCTGTCGCGCAGGACCCGACGCAGCGCCGCCTCGACCAGTGCCTCGGTGTGCACGTCGAGCGCGGACAGCGGGTCGTCCAACACCAGCACCGGCGGCCGGCCGAGCACGGCGCGCGCCAACGCGAGCCGCTGCCGTTGCCCGCCGGAGAGGGACAGCCCCTGCTCACCCACGCGGGTGGCCAACCCCCACGGCAGGTCGTACGCGAAGTCGGCCTGAGCCAGCGCGAGAGCGGCGCGTACGTCGTCGTCGCCGGCGTCCGGGTGACCCAGGGTGAGGTTCTCGCGGACCGACATGGAGAACAGCGTGGGTTCCTCGAACGCCACCCCGACCAGCCGGCGCAGCGAGGCCAGTCGCAGCTCGCGCAGGTCGTGCCCGTCCAGGGTGATCCGGCCGGCGGTGACGTCGTGCAGCCGGGGCACCAGGGACAGCAGGGTGCTCTTGCCGGACCCGGTGGCCCCGACCAGGGCCAGCGTCTCACCCGGCTCGATGGTCAGGTCGATCTCGTGCAGCACCGGCGCGGCGGCACCCGGGTAGCTGAACGCGACGCGCTCGAAGCGGAGCCGCCCGTGGACCGCGTCGCGGGGGAGCGCGAGCGCGCCGGGGGAGTCCACGATCCGGGGTGGGGTGTCCAGCACCTCCTGGATCCGGTCGGCGGCGGTGGCGGCCTCCTGGCCGTTGGCGATGATCCAACCCAGCGACTGCACCGGCCAGATGAGCATCAGTTGGAGGCTGACGAACGCGACCAGCTCGCCGATGGTGAGCGCGCCTCTGGCGGCGGCGGCGGCCCCGGCCACCAGCACCACGCCCAGGGTCACGTTCGGCACCAGGTCGAGCAACGCCGAGGTGTTGGCCAGCAGCCGACCCTTGCCGACGCCCGTGTCGTGCAGCCTCCGGGCCCCACCGGCGAAGCGGGCGGCCAGTTCGGGCCCCCGGCCGTACGCCTTCATGGTGCGAAGGCCCTGCGCGGTCTCCTCGACCAGGGTCGCCACGTCGCCCTGCTGGTCCTGCATCCGTCGGGACGCGGCGTGGTAGTGCCGCCCGAACCGGCGGCTGATCAGCAGCAGTGGCACCGCGCTGGCCGCCACCAGCACCCCGAGTGCCGCGTGCAGGTTGATCAGCAGCACCACCACGACCACGTAGGTGGTCAGGTTGAGCACCAGGAAGAACACGCCGAAGGAGAGGAACCGGCGGATCACCGACAGGTCGCTGGTGATCCGGGAGAGCAACTGCCCGGACTGCCAGCGGTCGTGGAAACTCGTCGGCAACCGTTGCAGGTGGGCGTAGACGTCGGCGCGCAGCGCCGCCTCCATGCCCACCGCCGAGGAGGACTGCACCCACCGGCGGATGAAGATGAGCACCGCCTCGGCCACGCCGAGCAGCAGCGCCAGGCCCCCGAGCTGGAGCAGCCCGGCAGGTTCGTGGCGGGCGACCGGCCCGTCCACCACCCGCTGCACGACGAGCGGTACGGCGATCCCGGCCGCCGTGCCGGCGAGCCCCGCGAGGAGCAACCAGGCGAACTCGGCCGCGTACGGGCGCAGGTAGGGGCGCAGCCGCCAGAGGTTGTGCACGGGGTGGCTGCCCGCGGCGACCCGGGCGGCCGGGTCGCCGTCGCTCTCCACAGGCACTACCAGACGGTAGCGTCTAACAGGTGTCGATGCCTCTGTCAGCTTGCTGTCAAGCGCCGCTCATGACCGAGAAGCCACTTCTTCACGTCCAGCCCCCAGCGGTAACCGCCGAGCGTCCCGTCGGTGCGGAGCACCCGGTGGCAGGGCACGAACAGTGCCGCCGCGTTCCGGGCACAGGCGGCTGCGGCGGCCCGCACCGCCGGCGGCCGACCGGCCAGTGCCGCGTACCCGGTGTAGGTGACCGGGGTGCCCGGCGGCACCTCACGCAGCACCTGCCAGGCGTGCGCCATGAACTCGCCGCCGGTGAGCTGACGGACCGGCACCGTGTCGATGGCGGCGAGGTCGCCGTCCAGGTATGACCGGACTGCCGTGCTCACCGGGCCGAGGTCGGCCAGCTGTCGCAGTGGCGCCCGCAGGGTGGGGTGGACCAGCGGCAGCAGCGCCGCCGGGTCCGGGGTGAAGCCGGCCGCCCGTACGTCGCCGTCCGGGCCGATGAGGATGCTCAGCGGGCCGGTCGGTGTGCTCAGGACGGTGCTGTCGATGCTCATGCCGCTCTCCAGAGTCTGATCGTGGCGTAGGACCGCCAGGGACGCCAACGGTCGGCGTACCCGTCGAGGGTTTGCTGGTTGTCGGGCAGGCCGAGCGCGGCGGCGCCGCGCCGGACCGCGAGGTCGGTGCTGAGCAGGATGTCGGGGTCGCCGAAGGCGCGCATGGCCAGGTAATTGGCGGTCCACGGGCCGATGCCGGGCAGGGCGAGCAGCCGCCGCACGGCTTCCTCCCGATCCACCCCAGGCGCCAGGTCGACCGTCCCGTCGGTGACGGCCCGCGCCAGCCCTCGCAACGTCTCCCGCCGCCCCACCGGCATCCCGAACCCGGAGTCCGGCACGCGCAGCAGCTCGTCCGCGCTCAAGAACCCCCGCAGCCCGCCCTCGCCGCGTTGATCATGAGGTTGGCCTGGGCTTTGATCTCCATCGGCCTCGTCAACCTCATGATCAACGGGGTCATGGGCGGCCAGGAGGCGGGTCAGGGTCTTCTGGGCTGCGGTTACCGAGATCTGTTGGCCGATGACGGCGCGGACGGCCATTTCGAAGCCGTCCACCGCGCGGGGCACCCGAATGCCGGGCTCGGCGGCGACCGCCGGCGCCAGCGCCGGGTCCGCCGCGAGCGTGCCGTCGATCGCCGCCGGGTCCGCGTCCAGGTCGAGCAGCCGGCGACAGCGGGCCACAGCGGGTGCCAGGTCGCGCAGGTCGGTCAGCCGCAGCGTCGCCGCCACATGCCCGTCCGCCGGGGTCAGCGCCACCTCGCCGGTGCCGTGTGGCAACCGCAGACCCCGGTGGTACGTCCCGTCGCGAACCTCCTCCACACCGGGCAACGCCCGCACCGTGAGGAAGTCCAGCAGCGCCCGGGCGTGCAGCGGCGGGCGGTACGCCAGCCGGAGCGCGATGGTCCCCGCCCCGACCGCCGCCTGCTGGCGCCCACGGGCCGCGCGTAGGTCGGACGGGGCACTCGCGTACACCTCGCGGAGCGTGTCGTTGAACTGCCGCACGCTGCCGAAGCCCGCGGCGAACGCGATCTCGGCCATCCCGAGGTCGGTCGTCTCGATCAGGATCCGGGCGGTCTGTGCCCGCTGGGCCCGGGCCAGCGCCAGCGGCCCGGCGCCCATCTCGGCGCTCAGCATCCGGTGCAGGTGCCGTTCGGTGTAGCCCAGACGGGAGGCCAACCCCGGTACGCCATCCCGGTCGATCACCCCGTCCGCGATCAACCGCATCGCCCGGCCGACCACGTCGGCGCGGATGTCCCACTGCGGCGAGCCGGGCGCGGCGTCGGGCCGGCAGCGGCGGCAGGCGCGCAGCCCGGCGCCCTGCGCCGCGGCGGCGGACGGGAAGAACCGGACGTTCTTCCGCTTCGGCGTGATCGCCGGACAGGACGGCCGGCAGTAGATGCCGGTGGACGTCACGCCGGTGTAGAACCAGCCGTCGAACCGCTGGTCACGGCTGTCCACAGCCCGGTAACACCGCTCGAAGTCCATCTCCACGTCACCGATGATGCCCCGCTCGGTGCGTCGTCGGCTGGCGGGAATCGGACCTCGGCGTACGCCCGGCGTGGTCAGCGGCGACGCCGGTGCGGCTGGCCGGACCGGGCGGACTGCCCGGCGCGGCTGGGCTGGCCGGAGCGGGCCGGCTGGCCTGCGCGGGTGGACTGGCCGGACCGGTTGGGTTGGCCGGTCAGCAGGGCCGACCGGAACACGCCGTCCGGGTCGTAGCGCTTCCACAGCCGCCGCACCCGGGCCCCGGTCTCGCCCGGGTAGATCCGGGCGAACGCGGCCGGGTCCGGTCGGCTCTCGAAGTTGACGTACGCGCCGTCGGCGCGGGCACCGACGGCCCGCCAGGCCGCGTCCAACGCCCCGGCGCCCTGCGGCGGGAACACCGACGCGACCACCATCGTGTTCTGGTGGCGATGGGAGTACGCGGTCGCGTCGGGCGCGACGTCGTTGACCGCCCCACCCAACGAGCGGAGTTGGACCACCGCCCGCCCCGGCCCGGTCACCGCTCGCGTCACGGCCCGCGCGCCGGCGTCGTCCAGCCCGGTGAACAGACCGTTGGTGGTCGTGCCCCGCTGCTGCCCGACGTTCGGGTGCAGGTGCGCGGTCGGCACCAGCGTCGGGTAGGGCAGCAGGTCGGTCCGGTGTTCGAGCACCTTGCCGATGGCGAGCAGTGGCTCCACCGCCGGTCGGGCCCGGCGCAGGCTCTCGGCGGCCACCACGGCGGTGATGGACATGAGCACCGAGCGACCCTCGGCGTACACCACGGCGGCCGCGGACAGTTCCCGTGGGGCCTGCGCGAGGTAACTCGTCCACTCCCGGATGGTGCGACCGTCCGGGTGCGCCTCGACGACCAGCTGCGCCACGCCGACGTTGCGCTGCTCGGCCGCCTCGATCTCGAAGGCCACCACGATCCCCGCGCCTGCTCCGGCGCCCCTAACCAGCCAGAACAGCTCCGGCTCGTGCGCGGCGTCGGCGCGCACCAGCGTCCCGTCGGCGAGCACCACCTCGACCGCGCGGACGCGGTCGATGGTGAGGCCGTGGGCGCGGACCAGCCACCCCACACCGCCGCCGGTGGCCAGGCCGCCGACGCCCACGCCGCCGTAGTCACCCGAGCTGACCACCAGGCCGTACGGGGCCAGCGCCTTCGCGACGTTCGCCCAGCGGGCACCGGCCTCGATCCGAACCAGCCCGGCCCGCTCGTCGAGGACCTGCACCCGGTTGAGCATGGACAGGTCGATGACCACGCCACCGTTGTTGGACGACGCCCCGGAGAAGCCGTGCCCGCCGCTGCGGACGGCGATGGGCAGCCGCTGTTCCCGCGCGTACCGGAGCGCGTCGACCACCTGCGCGGTGGTCTTCGGCAGCAGGACGGCGGCCGGCGACGCCGACGTGGTGTACGTCGAGCGCAGTTGCGCGTACCGGCGGTCGCCGGGTGTGACGATCTGCCCCCGGAGGGAGTCGGGCACCCGGGCCATGGCGGCGGTCATCGCTGCCCCTGAGCCGCTCGGCCGTCGTGGTCGGTCATGGCCCCAGGATGAGCGGGCATGCCGGCCTCGACAAACTCGGTGGTCCGATGCGTCGTGTTCGCCGGCACGCGCGGCGCTCGCCGGTACGGGGAGCGCCGCGCGATGGTGACCGGGATCTCCGACCGACTCCCTGCCCTGCGGCTCACGGAGGTCAATTGCGTCGTGGCACCGCCGGGGCCGGAGATGACCGTGGGGCGGCCGGTCAGGCCGGTGCCGGGACGCCGCCGGCCTGACCGGTCCTGCTCATCTGGACGGGGTCGGACTGACAGTGGGTCGGCCCGGTACGCCGGGTGCGCCTCCCGGAACCGGGGTGACCGTCGGTCGGCCCGGTACGCCGGGCGGGCCTCCCGGAACCGGGGTGACAGTGGGCCGGCCCGGTACGCCGGGTGCGCCTCCCGGAACCGGGGTGACCGTCGGTCGGCCCGGCACGCCGGGCGGGCTCGGTACCGCTGTGGGGTCGGCGGGGCTTGGTGTGACGATCGGCACGCCGGGCGGCGGCCCGGACGGGACGGGGACGGCTGCCGGACCCGCCGGGCTCGGCACGGCTGGCGGAGGCCCGTCCGATCCGGTCGCGGCCAAGGCGATCGGCGCCGCGATCAGGATCGCCGCGAGCGTGCCCACCGCCCCCATGGTCACCGTGGCGCGGCGTCTGTTGCGGACCCGCCGTTCCGCTCGGTTCAACTGGTCATGCACGATCGGTGCCTCCTCGGCCAGGTCGGTGAGGGTGGAGCGGATGAGGCTCTCGAAGGGATCGATCATCGCCGTACCTCCAGCAACTCGATCTCCGGCAGCAGGTCGCGCAGGCGCTTGACCGCCCGGTGCGTACGGCTGCGGACGGTGCCCACCGAGCAGCCGAGCAGCTCGGCCACCCGGGCTTCGGGCAGGTCCTCGTAGTAGCGCAGGACCACCACCGCCCGCTGCGCCGGTGGCAGGTGGCGCAGCGCGGCACGCATCGCCAGCCGTACGTCGGAGCCACCGCTCGGGTCGGCGCCAACGGGCTCGTCGGCCGGGTTGAGCGGCGTCTCCCGCCGTCGGCGAAGTCGCCGCCACCAGCTGATCTGCTCGCGGTACATCACCACGCGGAGATACCCCTCGGGATCGGCGTGCCGGATGGTCTCCCACTTCGGGATGGTTCGCGCCAACGCCGACTGGAACAGGTCCTCGGCGGCGTTGCGGTCCCCGGTCAGCAGGTACGCGACCCGCATCAACGCCGGTGTCCGGCTGCCGACGAACTCGGCCAGCCGAGCGCGTTCGTCCTCGTCCACCCACCACCCCCGTTTCGTTGTCACCCATACAGACGCCCCAGGTCATCGTCGCTATCCGCGATCCGGGGTGTTTTTCCGGCCCGGAAGTGTCGGTCGTGACGGGTACCGTCCGGCAACCAACTGAAGAAGGGGTGCGGGACATGACGAGCGTGGCGGGTTGGGCGGCGGCGTCGACACCGGGCGCGTTCCCGGCGCTGCCCCGCGCGGTGGCGCAGTCCTTCTACCGGCGGATGCGGGCCGTCGCACCGGCCGCCGTCGGCGCCATCGAACGGGACCGGGCGGCCGACCCCGATCAGGCCTTCTCCGACACCGCCTGCGGCCGGTTGGTCGGCTCACTCGACGACGCGGGCCTGCGGGCACTCGGGATGTGGACCCATCACTGGTGCATGCGCTTCTACGACGACGACACCCGCGTCGGCCGGCGGTTGGTGCGCGAGATCGCCGCGCGGGCCGGGTTGGGCTGGACGGCCGACGAGGTGCGCTGGATGCTGCGCGAGTCGTTCTCGGCAGGCCCGGCCGCCGCCGACCGGTTCACCCTGCCCCGCGCGGCCGCGGCGCAACTGCCCCCGGCCGACCGGCCGCCCGAGGCCCACTGGCCCGAGGTCGAGGTGCCCCGCCAGCGCCGCGGCCGGCACGCGGGCGGGTAACCGGCTGCCTCGTGGCTGCGGCAGGATGGACGCCGCACCGCCCCGACGGAAGGACGCCCCGATGCCCGCCAGCGAACCGACCATCATCGCCACCAGCATGGGCTTCTCCCGGGGCGACCGAGGGCCGTACGACATGCGCCCCAGCCCGGTCTTCGAGCTGGCGGCGGAGCTCGCCGAGGCTGGTCCGCAGCCACGCATCTGCTACCTCGGGCAGGCCGTCGGCGACCAGCCCACCTCGCTGACCGCCGTCTACGGCGCGTTCGCCGACACCCGGTTCCGGCTGTCGCACCTCGCACTCTTCCCCATGCCGAACGTCGAGGACGTCCGCGCCCACCTGCTCGCCCAGGACGTGATCTGGGTCGGTGGCGGCAGCGTGGCCAACCTGGTCGCCGTCTGGCGGGTGCACGGGCTCGACGACATCCTGCACGAGTGCTGGCAGGCCGGTGTGGTGCTGGCCGGTGTCTCCGCCGGCTCGATCTGCTGGCACGTCGGTGGTGCCACCGACAGCTTCGGTCCCCGACTGCGCGGCTTCACCGAGGGGTTGGCCTGGTTGCCGTACGGCAACGGGGTGCACTACGACAGCGAGGGCCAGCGCCGCCCGCTGATGCACGAGCTGGTGGGCAGCGGGACGCTCCCGACCAGCCACTGCACCGACGACGGGGTCGGTCTGGTCTACCGGGGCATCCGCCTGGTCGAGGCGATCGCGGACCGTGAGGGCGTCTCGGCGTACGAGGTGAGCCGTGGCGCGGACGGCAGCGCCCGCGAGGCGGTCATCGCCCCACGCCTGCTCGGCTGACGACCGGTCAGCGCCACCCCTCGCCGGGGCCGTGCCGCCGGAAACCGAGCCGCCTGGACCGGCCCGGTCGGCACCCGCGTAAGCTGGCCGGTCGTGAGTCTTTCCATCGGCATCGTCGGCCTGCCCAACGTCGGCAAGAGCACGCTTTTCAACGCGTTGACCAAGAACGACGTGCTGGCGGCGAACTACCCGTTCGCCACCATCGAGCCCAACGTCGGCGTGGTCGGGCTGCCCGACGAGCGGCTGGGCAAGCTGGCCGAGATCTTCTCCTCGCAGAAGGTGCTGCCGGCCCCGGTGTCGTTCGTCGACATCGCCGGCCTGGTCCGCGGCGCCTCCAAGGGGCAGGGCCGGGGCAACGCGTTCCTGGCCAATATCCGGGACGCTTCGGCGATCTGCCAGGTCGTGCGGGCCTTCTCCGACCCGAACGTGGTGCACGTCGATGGCAAGATCTCCCCGGCCGACGACATCGAGACGATCAACACCGAGCTGATCCTCGCCGACCTGCAGACCCTGGACAAGGCGCTGCCCCGGTTGGAGAAGGAAGCCAAGCTCCGCAAGGACAGGGCCGCCGCGGTCGCCGCCGCGAAGGCCGCGATCGAGGTGCTCGACGGCGGCACCACCCTCTACTCCGGGGCCGCCGCCGCCAAGATCGAGCTGGAGCACC
Organism: Micromonospora sp. M61; assembly: GCF_018070245.1. Lineage (NCBI taxonomy): Bacteria > Bacillati > Actinomycetota > Actinomycetes > Micromonosporales > Micromonosporaceae > Micromonospora > Micromonospora sp. M61. The sequence continues at coordinate 78,070 of NZ_JAGPYA010000026.1, forward strand.
TGCGCGAGCTGCACCTGCTCACCACCAAGCCCTTCCTGTACGTCTTCAACGTCGACGAGGCCGAACTGGCCAACGAGTCGTTCCTCGACGAGCTGCGCGCCCTGGTCGCCCCCGCCGAGGCCGTCTTCATGGACGCCAAGATCGAATCTGAGCTGGTGGACCTGCCCGAGGATGAGGCCCGCGAGCTGCTGGAGTCGATCGGGCAGAACGAGCCCGGCCTCAACCAGCTCGTCCGGGTCGGCTTCCGCACGCTCGGCCTCCAGACGTACCTCACGGCCGGCCCCAAGGAAGCGCGCGCCTGGACCGTCCCGGTCGGCGCCACCGCGCCGGAGGCCGCGGGCGTCATCCACAGCGACTTCCAGCGCGGCTTCATCAAGGCCGAGGTCGTCTCGTACAACGACCTGGTTGAGTACGGTTCCATGGCGGCGGCCAAGGCGGCGGGCAAGGTCCGCATCGAGGGCAAGGAGTACGTCATGCAGGACGGCGACGTGGTGGAGTTCCGCTTCAACGTCTGAATCCGACCCCGTTGCCGCAGATCGGGGGGTTGGTGCCTCGCCCTGGGGCACAACCTCACGCCTCGTCGACGGCCCGGCGGTGCGCTCCTCCGAGTCCGGCATCAGGTGACCGTAGGTCGACAGGACTAGCGTCGCGTTCTCGTGCCCCAGCCGTTCGGCCACGGTGATGACCGACTCGCCCTGCATCAGCAGGACCGAGGCGTAGTGGTGGCGGAGGTCGTGGCTCGTGATGTTCTCCGGCAGGCCCGCCTTTCGCACGGCCGCACCAATAGATGAGCGTGCCGTAGTAGTCGTGCCGGTAGGGGCCGGCGAAGCGGGTCGTGAACAAGGAGCCGTCATCAGCCGGCTGTTAGACGGGTGGCGCGAGTGGCTGGTCATCCAGTTCGACGCCGGTAACAACCTGATCTGGCAGGCACTCGTCAGACGGCTAGCTACTCCCGAGGAGTAGTGGCCGCTCCTGCCGCTTGATGACGTTCAGAACCGTGCTGCAAGCGACGCCTTGTTCAGGCTGTTGGATCGCTTCCTGGCGGAGCGCGAAAGCAGCGGAGGAACTTCGGCGATCAAGGCCGCTCACCAGACGTGGATGGAGCGCCAGAGCTGGTACCAGCCCGAGGGATCGGCATGAACGAGGCACGACGATCATGTCAAGCGTCTGCTGGGACGCGACTGTCAAGTATGTGCCGCCTGGCACACTCCGTACAACGTCCACCACGGACACGCCGGCACCGTCCACGCGGTCCGCGCCGAGGTCCTGACCGCGGCCTACCAGCGACACCCCGAACCAGCAGTCCTGCCCGCAGCGGTGACACCTTCCGTAGTCGGATCCCGAGATCTACCGTTCGGTGAAAGTCGCCATCGACATGCCCGCCGAGATCGGGCCAGGTCTGGGACGCCAGCTGGTCGACACGGTGCAGGGGTTCGAGGGACCCGATCTACGCTTCCGCCGTCAGTCCGAGGTCCGGATCTGCTCCAGGCGCGTCAGAGGCTCCTGGAGGTACTCGATGAGCTCCCGCAGCGCGTCCTTCTCCGCCGTGGTGATCACAACGCCCTCCTCCCACACGGCGCCGACGAGCGTCGTGATCGCGTGGTCCCAGGCGCCGGCGCCTCTGGCCCTCAGGACCATCGACCGGTACTTCGGGCTGATCTTGGGTGCGACCTGGTCGATGATCCGAGGGCTGAGCCGGATGTAATCGTTGACTTCCATGGGTCTCCCGTGGGTGCGGTGGTTAGGCCGGCGGGTTGGTTCTGACGCCCTCGCCGCTGATGGGGTGGCCGCCGGAGATGCTGCCGTCCTTGTCCAGGATAACGACGCAGGTGATGCCGTCGCGGGTGCCGGTGACTACCCAGCCGTCGCCGCCGGGACGCGCCTCAGGGCGGCTGTCGGGGTTGGCGGCGATGCTCTTGAACCAGCCCTCGACCTGCTCCTTGGTGGTGCCGGGCGGGAAGAGCGTCTTGTTGGGCTCGGTGGACGAGGGCTTGTGGTCGCCATTACCCCTCCCGTCGCCGTCCCAGATCTTGTCCATCGCCCCGTCGCCCATCTGACCGAAGCGGCGCATGTCGAACCTGGCGTCGGCGAACTCGGGGTCGTCCCAGGGGTTGGTCCTCTTGGGCGCCTCGGGCTCGGATGTGTCGGCGTCCTTCGGGCGGCCCTCCCGGACGCGATCGAGGCCGTGCTGCTGGGCTGCTCCCACGCGCTTGGGCATCATTGCCGGGTTGAACTTTTTAGGCTTTGGGCCATCGTCGCCACCGCCGTGCGGTGGGGTGGGGCCTGAGGGGTGCTTGTGGAGGCCCGCCACAGCGAACAGGACCACCAGGACGGCGGTGGTCCGCAGAGCCGCCATGAGTTGTCGCATCGAGGGCCGCCTAGACGTCGAGGAGTGCGCGGAGGGCGGAGAGGCTGGCGATCAGGCCCATCAGCCAGCCGAAGATGCGGCCGGTCCAGCGGACGACGGCGATTGCGAGCTGGGAGGCGACCAGCGGTGTGGCGAAGCCGAGAGAGAAGACCACCTCGGCCAGCCACACCACGACCTTGGCGATGCAGTCGGCGATGAAGGCGCGCACGACCTCCCGCACCGTCTGCACCAGGACCCCCGCGCCACGGGTCGCGGCACCCATGCCGGCGGCCGTGCCCGCGAAGATCCCGGCGACGTCGATGTTGATGGTCAGGATGTCGCGGTAGGCGTCGGCGGCCGCGCCCTGCCATCCGTCGAGGTCGCCGACCAGCCGCGCCTTGAGGTCCTCGGCGATGGAGAACAACTCACTGGCCATGTTGTCCCAGGTCAAGGCGTGCGTCTCGATGGTCTCGGGGTCGCCGGCCAGCCAGTCGAGTGCCTGCTTCAGTGGCTCGACCTGCTCGATGGCCCACTCGATGCCCATCGACAGGAGCGTGCCGAACGGGTCGATGACGATGGACGCCCCGTCGAGAGCGGCGCCCAAGCCCGCGACTGAGCCGTCGATCCAGCTGCCGGACTCGATGGCGTCCTTGATGCCCATGTAGTCGTCGGCCAGCGGCAGGCCGGTCCAGCCGTCGCGGTGCGCGGCGCTTGTCGAAGCGATGTCGGAGGTCGTGGCGACCAGTGGGTTGCTCATGAGAGGGCGCCGGGCCGGCTCAGGTCGCGGAGTGGAAGGAGTTGAAGCCGTCGGTGTTCGACTCCTCGGCCCGCTCGTAGGCGTCGGCGTTTTTCTTGATTCCCGCGGCGAGCAGCGCGATGTTCTCGGCGAGCATCCCCACACCCTTGTCCTGGTCCCGGTGGCGTCCCTCCAGGATGGGCGGTAAGAACTGGCAGAGCTGCCCGTACGCATCATCGGCCTGGAAAATGGTGCCGCTCGCGGCCATGACGGCGGCAAAGCGGTCGTGAATGGCCGACATGGCCGTGGCGTGCGCGCGCAGCGCCTCGACGTCGACCTCGAACCCCCCGTGCATCAGTAACGCCCCTCTTCGTCCTCGGTGTCGGCGGTCCGGAATCCGGCCAGCAGGGCCCGGCCGGTCGCCGAGTCGGCGCCGACCGTCTCCCGCACGACCTCGGCGGCGGCCTCGGCGAGCTTGACCCGCGCATTGCGATAGGCGCCCATGATCGCCTGCTGCGTCTGCTCCAGGCTCACGCGCTGCACCCGCGCGGAGAGCCGGACGTCGGCCATCGCCCCCGTGGAGTCGACGGTGACCTCGACGATCCCGTGGGCGTCGCTGGCCGTGACCCGCAGCGCGAGCAAGCCGGCACTGGCGGCCTGCGTGTCGGCGGCCCGGCGCACGGCATTGGCCTGCCATGCCTCCAGGCGTTCCCGCGCATCCTCGGCGTCCAACAGCGGATTGACCATCGCGCCTCCGTTTCCGTTGCCGAGCAGGGGATTTAGAGGCGTCAGTGTAGCCGCGGCCCGCCAAACCAAGATTGCCGAGCGAATGCGGCATGATCTGGTCAATCTGGATCTCGGCGACGTGGGTGCTGATGATCGCCTTCTCCGGGCCTGCTCGACCTGGCGGCGGTGTTCGGCCCAGGGAGCACCCACCAATGTGGCCGGTCGAGTCGTTGCGCGAACCGTCGGGGTGTGGTGTCGTCCGCGTTCAGTTCTGGCCAGGACTCGCGGTGGCCAGGCCGGCCGCCTTGGCAGCGTCGAGCAGACGCCGGTCGTAAGCGACGAAGGCAACTAATTCCGCTCCGGACTCGTTGGTAAGAACCTGCGCGGTCGCCAGATGAATGGCGTCGAGACTGCGCAGTGTCGGCTCGGGGGCGTTGAACGCTTGACCGACCACCAGCGGGCCGTCCTCACGGACATGTTCGGCTGTCCCGTCCTGACTGGCGAGGACCTCCGATAGGTCACGGACGGACGGCCTTCTCGCCATGGACGACTGCGTACTCCGCGGCGAGCCAGGGCCCGAGGCCGTCGATGAGTTCGCGGAGCACACTCGGAACCGGCGAGGGCGTGCGGCCGATAACGGCAGCTCTACGCATCTGCTCCGCGCGTTCCGGATAGTGCAGCCCGAACGCCTCAGCGGACTGGGTGAGGTCGCTCGTCCAGCCTCCCCACCGCGGCATGATCAGCGTGGACCCCGTCCTGACGATGCGCCGCGCGACGACCCGGCTGAGGGTCTTCCGTTGCTGGTCGGTGTTCGCTTCGACGGCCTGACGGCGCCACCCGGGAAGCGCAAGGGACAGGTCGCCGTTCGTCTCGCGGGCGAGCAGGGGAGTGGGCCGGTAGCGGGGGAGTTGGTCGGCGAGGTCGTCGCCGCCCAGCAGGGGGGTGCACAGGCAGGCGACGAAGAAGCCAAGGTCGTGCCGCTCAAGCTCGCTGAGCAACGTACGTGCACTGAACAGCAGGATGCCCACGCCGTCGATCTGCGGAAAGGACCGGTCGAGGTCTTGCTCGACCCTGGTGGCAGCCGCCCGGTCGGCCTCGGTTGGTTCGGTGCGCAGGGCGAGAAGCAGGTCGAGGTCGGATACGCCGAGGATGGCGGTGCCGCGCGGGATGCTGCCGTAGATGTAGGCGCTGTGCAGCCGACCACCGTCGAACGATTCGGCTATCCGAGCGCGTGCCGCGTCGACTACACCGGCGAAGGCGGCCGGTACCCGGCTCAGTGCACCCTCGCGCGCAATCCAGCCCTCGACGTCCAGTCCTCTTCCGGCCATGGGGACACTCTGCCGGAGCCACCGGTCCTGCCGCTCGGCCCAGGCGCCCCAGCTCGTTGCCGCTGGGGTCGGTGAAGTGGAACCGCCGGCCACCGGGGAACTCGTACGGCCCGTTCACCACCTGGCCGCCGGTCTGGTCACGAGCGGGGCTCTCGACTACGTCTACGATAATTTCCCGCAGGACGCCAGGGACGGTATCGAGAACGGCGCCTCGGCGGCGGGGAATGCCATCTCCGACGCAGGCGGAGCGATAGCCGACGGCGCCAAGGACACATGGAACTTCCTTTTCTCACGGAAGTCGACGAATGCAGGCAGATCAGGATCCGGTCCGTGGGCACGGTGGCGCTCCGGCGCTGCCGGTGCCCACGGGCTGGGCCGGGCGACAGATGTCCGTACTCTTCACTGCTTCGATGGTCGGACTGGCCGTGGTCGCCCTGGGTATGGCGGCCGGCGTGGTGTCCGCGGCCCGGTCCGATGACGGCAGCTCGGTCGTGCTGCTGGCGTTCGGCGCCGTCTTCCTGGCCCTCGTGATCGGGTTCTCGGTCCAGTCCCGCCGCCCGCGCTCCGGCCGTGGGCGCCGACCCACGCTGGTCGACGTCCCGCAGGGCGGGCGCGGGGTGCGGTACGGCTACGCGGCCGTGCCGTATGTCTTGCTCGGTGGGCTGCTGGTGCTGGCTGCGCTGGTTACCGGGGTGGTGGCGGTGACTGCGATGTTCGCCGGGGTCGTCGGCGTGCTGCTCGGGGTGGGCTTCGCGATCCTCGCGGTGCTGGTGGGCTGGCTCCTGGTGACCATGCTCCGGCTGGCGCCGGGAGAGCTGGTGTTGTCGCCGGCCGGCATCCAGCACCGCGCCCTGGTCCACACCCAGTTCGTGCCGTGGCGGGACGTCTACCAGGTCTCCGCCGAGAGGGTGAACACCCCGCTGCTGGTGGTCAAGGCGAACATGTCCGACGACACCCGGATGCGGCGCTACACGGGCCGCTTCGGCACGCTGGAGTCCCGGCTGCTGCCGTTCGTGGCGGTCCGACCGTACTGGCTGGCCGGCGATCCGGTGGTGGTCTACCACGCGTTGGCCTTCTACCACTCCCGCCCCGACCTTCAGCCGGAGCTGGGCACGGAGGCCGCCCTCGATCGGATCGCGGCGGGACGGGCGGTCGCCTCCCGATGAGGCGCGGCCGCTTGGCTAACACCAGGGGGCACAGGACCCATGAAAACGTCGTCAACCAGCGAACAAATGGGGTCCCCGGTCGGATGGTCCCGCTCTGTTGAGCCTGATGCCTGTGAGTCATATTGATGACTCACAGGCATCGCGCTTGCCGCAGCGGCCGCTCGCGGACGGCATCCGGCGTTGGTGCCGCCGTGGAGTCAGTGCCTTCCTCGGGGCATGCTGCGGCGTCAGGGGCGGGCGGCCTTCAAGCCATGCACGGCGGTGTACTCCGCTGCGAGCCACGGCCCCAGGTCGTCGATGAGTTGGCGTAGGACAGCCGGATCCGCCGACGGTGCACGGCCGATCCTGGCAGCCCCGAGCATCTGCTCGGCACGTGCCGGGTAGTAGATGCCGAACTCCTCGGCGGACTCGGTGAGGTCACTCGTCCAGCCTCCCCAACGAGGCATGACCAGCGTGAATCCGGTCCTGACGATGCGACGAGCGACGAGCCTGCTGAGGCCCCTACGTTGGTTGTCAGTGGTCGTCCTGGCCGCCTGCCTGCCCCATTCCGGAAGCGCCGATGACAGGTCGCCGTTCGTTTCCCGGGCGAGCAGAGCAGTGGGCCGGTAACGGGGAAGTTGCTTGGCGACGTCGTCGCCGAGCAGTGGAGTGCACAGGCAGGCGACGAAGAAGCCGAGATCGTGGCGTTCAAGCTCGCTGAGCAGGGTGCGTGTGCTGAACAGCAGGATCCCCACGCCGTCGATCTGGTCGAAGGACTGGTCGAGGGATTGTTCGATCTTCGCCGCATCCAGCCGGTCGGTCTCGGTCGGCTCGGCGTGCAGGGCGAGCAGCAGGTCGAGATCGGAGATCCCGGGCCTGGCGGTGCCGCGCGGGATGCTGCCGTAGACGTAGGCGCTGTGCAGCTGACCGTCGCCGAAACGCCTGGCTATCCGATCGCGTGCGGCGTCGACAACATCGGCGAATGCGCCGGGAACCCGACTCAGGGCCCCTTCACGGGCAATCGATCCGTCGACGCGCAGTCCTCTTCCGGTCACACGACCACTCTGCCGGAGCTTGCGATCTCCGCGAACCGGTTAACGGGCGTCGAGTGGTACGGAGATGGCGTCCCGGATCATGGCCACAGCTCGCTCGACCTCCCGCCCTGTGGCGGAGGAGTCGTCCTGTTCGGACTCGTGCACGAATGCGGTGACGCCACGGCGGCTGCCGCAGTAGTCCACGATCCCGTGTTCGATCTGCGTCCGCAGCGCCTGCCCGTACCCGTGGCGCTCGTAGAGCCCCGCGTCGTCACCGGCGATGGGGAGCAGGTGGGTGGTGAGCCGTTGCAGCCTCGGTTGGATGCCGGTGGAGGGGGCGTAGTCGAAGGCCCAGCCGTTGATGAAGACACGGTCGATCCAACCCTTGAGCAGGGCCGGCATCGACCACCAGTAGACCGGGAAGACCAGCACGAGGTCGGTGGCGTGGTCGAGGCGCTGCTGTTCGCGGCGCACGTCGGGCGGGGGCTCGCCACGCTGCTGGTATGCCCGACGGTCGGCCACACCGAACCTCGGGTCGAAGTCCTCGTCCGCCAGGTCGGCGATCTCGACCGAGCCCGGGCGAAGCGCTGCCGCGAGCTGGCGAACCGTGTGGTGCGTGAGGGACCCGGGCTCCGGGTGCACGGCTACCAGCAGGGTGTGCACGGGTGCGCGTCCCTACCGCTCGGCCCAGACGCCCAGCTCGTTGCCGCTGGGGTCGGTGAAGTGGAACCGGCGGCCACCGGGGAACTCGTACGGCCCGTTCACCACCTGCCCGCCGGCCTCCTTCACGGCCTGGACGGAGCGGTCGAGGTCGGCCGAGTAGAGCAGCACCAGCGGGCCGCCCGCCTGGACGGCCTGATCCTCGCGGAGACCGCCGACCTCGGCCGCGGAGTCGCCGTGCGGGCTGCGGATGCCGGCGTACGCCGGCCCGTAGTCGTTGAACTCCCAGCCGAACGCGTCGGCGTAGAAGCGCTTGGCCTCGGCGAGGTTGGTCACCGTGAACTCGACGTAGTCGATGGCGTGGTGCCGGTGCGGCGATGGCTCAGACATGCACGGCATTGTGCTCCCCGGGTACGACGCGACCGCAACATGCAACTAAAGGTTGCGCGAGGGCGCGGGATTGTCGTAGGTTGAGTGCAACCAAAGGTTGCGAAAGGTTGAGGCTCATGGAGCAGGGAACCATCGAACGCGACATCCACGTCGACGCGTCACCCGAGGTGGTCTTCGAGGTGGTCAGTCAGCCCGAGCACATGCGGGAGTGGTGGCCCGACGACGCGCGGTTCGAGTCGGTCGCGGGCGCGCCCGGCGAGCTGGTGTGGCGCGACGCTGACACCGGTGAGACGAAGACCGTCGCGCTCGCGGTCGTCGAGGTCGACCCGCCGAAGCGATTCTCCTTCCGGTGGTGCTTCACCGAGCCGGACCGGAGCGGGCAGGCGCTCTTCGTCACCTTCGACCTGGTGCCCAGCGGTGCGGGGACCTTGGTCCGGATGACCGAGACCGGGTTCCGCGAGCTGGGTTGGGAGGTCGCTGTCCTGGAAGAGCAGTACCGCGACCATGAGAACGGTTGGGACCACTACATGCCCAGGCTGGGTGCGTACGTTGCCCGGCTGGTCGCGACCCCGTGAGCACTGTGGTCGACGACGAGTTGTGGTCGGCGATCGGCGACCCGATTCGGCGTACGATGATCGATCTTCTTCTCGCTGACGGGCCGGGCACGGCCACTTCGTTGAGCAGGCGGCTACCCGTCACCCGCCAGGCCGTCTCGAAGCACCTGGCCGTCCTGGACCGGGTCGGGCTGATCCACGCCGAGTCGGCCGGTCGCGAGCGTCACTACCAGGTCGACGAGGCACAGCTCGCCCGCGCCGTCGCGCAGCTGTCGGCTGTGGGCTCCACCTGGGACGTCCGACTCCGCCGGATCAAGCGGATCGCCGAGGCGATCGAACGCACCCGCACCAACGACGAAGGAGAATGAGAATGGTCGACATCCTGCACCGGGTCGGCGTCGTCGCACCGCTCGACGACGTCTACCGAGCGGTGGCAACGCCGGAGGGCCTCGCCGCCTGGTGGACCACCGACACGGTGGGCAAGAGCGAAGTCGGTGGAAAGCTGGCCTTCCGGTTCGGCGATGCCGGCGGCTTCGACATGGAGGTCCTGGAGCTGAACCCCGCCGGGCGGGTGCGGTGGCGCGTCGTCGACGGCCCCGAGGAGTGGGTCGGCACCGAGGTCGACTGGCGTCTCGACCAGCGCGGCGAGTACACGATCGTCCAGTTCGCGCACCAGGGCTGGCGCGAGCCGGTCGAGTTCATGCACCACTGCAGCACCAAGTGGGCGCTGTTCCTGATGAGCCTCAAGGAGCAGGTCGAGACCGGCCACGGCCGACCGGCCCCGGACGACGTCCGGATCAGCGACTGGCACTGACCTCGGTGACGGCTGCATCGCCGGGCAATCGCGAGCTCCGCCCGGGGATAGCGATTGCCCCGGCGATCAGGCCGAGGGCCACGATCGCCACGGCGCAGACCAGCAGCGTCGGTCGGGGGCCGATGGCACCCACCAGCGGCCCGCCCAGCATGGTGCCCAGCGGCACCGCCAGCACGAGGATGGCACCGTTCGCGGCGAGCACCGCGGGCAGCTGGGCGGTCGACGTGCTGCGCTGGAACAGCGCCATCGACGTGGACATGTACGGCGCCCAGATGAAGCCCGCCAGGGCGAACGCCGGCAACGACACACCGACCGGTGCGCCCAGGCCGAGCGGCAGCATGGCGACGCCGAACGCGACGACGATGCCGATGGTGGTGGCTCGCAGTGGCCAGCGGCGGAGGTAACCGGCGACCAGACCTCCAGTGAGGCCGCCGACGCCGAACGCGGTGTAGTAGGCCCCGAGCAGCATCGCGGTGGCGTGCAGGTCGTCGGTGATGTGGATCGGCATCGCCACGTACACCGGTCCGAAGAGGAAGAAGAACCCGAGGCTCAGCACCAGCAGGCCCAGCAGGGCCGGGTTCTGGCGGATGACACCGAAGCCGGCCGTTCGCGAAGCGCCGCTCTCGGACCGTGCGGGTCCGTCGTTGGCGGGAAGGGCGAGACGGTACGTGAGGGCCAGCGCGGCGAAGGTGGCGGCGTCGATGGCGATGACCCAGACCGGCCCCACCCAGCCGATCAGGATGCCCGCCAGTGGCGGGCCGACGATGGTGGCGAAGCCTCCGATGGTGCTGAGCACGGCATTGGCCGGAAGATGGTGCCGCTGCGGCAGCAGTTCGGCGATCAGGGTGAACCGGCCGGCGGAGCCCCACGAGTGCAGCAGCGCCGACGCGGCCAGCAGGGCCACGTACAGCCCGATGGTGAGCACGCCGGCGAGGTGGGCGAGAGGGATCGCCGCGAGGGCGGAGGCCCGCAGGATCGCGTCCCACCCGGCGAGCTGCGCGCCACCGCGCCCACGCAGCAACCGCCCGAAGACGACCGTCCCGGCCGCGCTGGGCACTGTGTACGCCGCCATGGCCACCGCGATCCAGAGGCCGCGCTGACCGTGCGGGGCGAGTTGGATGGCGAGCCACGGCACCGCGACCACCGCCATGCCGTCGCCCAACGCGGACACGGCTAGCCCGGGCAGGACGCGCCGGAGTTGTGGGTGACTGACCACCGGCCAGTACGGCGAGGAGCGTGGGAAACGGGCGGCGTCTGTTGGCATGCTGCCAGCTCACCCGGCGCGGGCCCGACGATTCAAGAAAGGCTGCTGGCAGCAGAATCAGCCGAGCGCGAAACGTTCGAACTACCGGTCCGGGTGGGTGTCCTCGGCGCGAGGCTGGCCCGGGCGCTCGTCTGCAACGGGTGCGGTGTCGCCGCCGAGCAGTACCGCTCGTAATCGGTTGTTCTCGCGCCTGGCGCGGCGAGCGGGGCCGATACCGGCGATCATGCCGCAGATGTAGCCGAGCGGCACCAGCACCCGGCCGACCGTTGCGGCCGTGCCGTTCACGTCGTCCCGCAGGATGTAGCCGACGATCAGCAGGCCGAGCGCCAGCGTCAGGACGGCCAGATCGGCTCGTTTGAACATCATGGGCAGTCGCTTCCGCTGGCGGAGATCGACCCCGTCCCCTCGGTGGCGGGGCGTCGTGCCCACAGTGACACATCCACGCCCGTGATCCGTCTGACCTTTCGGCGGAGGGAGATCGACTCGGGTTCCTTGAAATCGGGGTTTCGTCGTGGCGATGACACCCCGACTTTCCGGAACCCGAGTCGATCACACCGTTACTCCGCCCGGTAGACGGAGATGTGCGACGGGCTGTCGGCGTGGAACGGTCGCCGCTGCCAGTCGGCGTACCTTTCGGTGAGCCGGAGCCCCGCCTGCTGCGCCATCTCGTCGATCTGGTGTGGCCAGGCGTACCGCATGGCGAACGGCTTCAAGTGCACACCCTCGGCGTCGAAGGTGATGGTCTGCCGGATGAACCGCTGCGCCGGCCGGTCGTATTTGTGCAGCCGGATCGTCGCGGAGTCCTCGGTCACGGACCGCACCTGCACCTGCTCGTCCGAGTCGAAGTCGCGCGGGTCGGGCACGAACGTCTCGATGACGAACGCGCCGCCGGGCGACAGCACGCGGGCGACGTTGCGGAAGCAGTCCGCCTGCCGCTCGGCGTCCACGAGGTTGAACAGCGTGTTGAAGACCAGGTACGCGAGCCGGAACTCACCCTTCACCGGCACGTCCGCCATGTCGGCGATGACGACCGGGATCTGGTCGCCGCCGGGCTTGGCCCGCAACTGCGCCACCATCTCCTCGGACGCCTCGACACCGTGCACGGTGAGACCGCGCTCGGCCAGCGGAAGTGCGACCCGGCCGGTGCCGATCGCCAGTTCGAGAACCGGCCCCCCATCGGCCAGATCGGCCAGGAAGTCCACCGCTGGCGCCGGGTCGGGGTTGCCGGGGCCGTCGTAGTCGGCGGCCCAGAGCCGGCCGAAGAGGCCGGGATCGTCGAAGACCGACATCAGCGGCCTCCGGGGTTGGGTTCAGTGGCGCTCAGCGCCAGGGGAGCGGTAGTGCTCACGAAGTCTCGATTCCTCAGGTCGGATGACGGTGGGTTCGTGGGACCTCGTCGTGTCTGGCATGGTGGCTGCTCCCTTCGCACGGCTGTCGACCGAGGACACCAGAGACGCCGCAGGCCCGGCAAGGCAATTACGCCAGCCGGGCCCAGGACGGGACGTGCGGTCAGGAGATGTGGTGCAGGATCACGTTGTGCACGTGGTGGCTCTTCTGCGCGCCACGGAACTCCACCTCGTAGGTGTGCGTGCCGACGTGGATCGCGATCGCTCCGGTGGAGAAGAACGAGCCACCCCAGGACTTGTTGCTGACCACACTCACGCTGGTGATCTTCGAGTACGGGATGCTGGTGATCGCGAACCGCTTCCCGACGAAGGAACGGTCCTGGATGATCACCCGGCGGTCGGTCAGCCCGATGAACCCGGTGCCGGTGCCGACCGCGTCGTAGACGGCGATGATCTGCTCACCCTCGAGAAGGCCACTCTCGATCTGCTGGACCTGCTCTTTGCGGTCGTACGCGATGTTCGCCATGAGATCCAGGCTAGAAAACCGGTGCCAACGTGCCGGCGTTCGCGTCGGTCGCGGCCCGGACGAACTCGCGTACCCGGGTGGTGGTGTTGCTGGGCAGCCAGACCGGCCCTCGTTCGATCGGTGGCGCGTCGTGGATGGGCACGTACGCCACGTCGGGGCGGGGGTAGTAGCGCCTCGTGTGCTCACCCACCGGCAGGACGCCCCGGCCCAGTGCGACCAGGGACAGCATCTCGGAGAAGGTGTTCCCGGCGGGTCCCTTCGGCACCGGCCGGCCAGCCGGGGTGCGCTCCGGGGTGCGGTCCCGTTTGAACTCCACCGAGGTCACTGCCGGGTACTGCACCACCGGGTGGTCGGCGAGGACCTCCAGCGACACCGAGCGTTCCCGGGTGAGCGGGTGACCCGCCGCGACTGCCAGCGCCCGGTCCTCGGAGAGCAGCGCCGGGCCGGTGGCCATCCCGTCGAAGGGAAACGAGGCGATGAGGACGTCGGTGGAGCCGTCCAGGAGGCCGGACCGTGTGTTGGCCAGCTGCGCCTCCCGCACCTCGACCTGGCAGTCGGGATGCCGCTCGCTGAACAGGGCCACGGCCCGCAGCAGCACCGGTGCGGTCCACTCGCCGAGGAACGCCACCCGCAGGGTCCCGGTCACGCCCCGGCCGGCGTCGACGGCCCGGCGGACGGCCTCGTCCATCCCGGCAACCAGTGGGGCCAGCTCGTCGGCGAGTTGCCGGCCGATCGGGGTGAGCCGGACGACCCGGCTGGTGCGGGCGAACAGCGGAGCGCCGATCCGACGCTCCAGCTTCTTGATCACGTGGCTGACCCGGCCGGTGCTGACGGTCAGTCGCTCGGCGGTGCGGCCGAAGTGCAGCTCCTCGGCGAGGGTCAGGAACGTCTCGACCTCGTACCGCTCCAGCACGTCCGCCCCCATCGTTGACCTGTGGGCAACGATCGTAGCGATATCGGCTCTTGGTCGGCGTCTCACGTCCGGGGATCGTGAACGCGGCAGGGAACACCGAGCGAAAGGCTGCGACATGAGCATCCACGAACAGCGGGCCGACGTCAGCGCGGTACGGGTAACCGGCTTCGACCACCTGGTGCTAACCGTCGCCGACGTGGAACGGGCACTGGACTTCTACTGCGGCCGACTCGGCCTGGAGCCGGTGCGGGTCGACGAGTGGCGCGCGGGCACCGTCCCGTTCCCGTCCGTGCGGATCAGCCGCGACAGCATCATCGACCTGGTCCGTGGCGAGCGGCAGGGCACGAACGTCGACCACTTCTGCCTGGTGGTGGCACCGCTGGACTGGGCCCGGGTGGTCGACTCCGGAGCCTTCACAGTGCTGACCGGGCCGGTCGGGCGGTTCGGCGCCCGCGGGTCGGCGACCTCCATCTACGTGCAGGACCCGGACGGCAATTCGGTGGAGCTGCGCTGGTACCCGCAGGACGCCGTAGCCGACCGGTGAGCCCCGGCTGCCTGATCGGACATGCGGAAGCCCCGCGCCTGCCTGTCAGAGACGGGCGGGCGCGGGGCTTCGGCGACAGGTCAGTGGTCGCTGCGCGGGTCGTGGTCGGTGCTGCGGCTGCCGGCCTTGGCCAGACCCCGGCTCACCAGGTAGCCGATGGTGAGCAGGGTGATGTACCACCAGGCCTTGTCGGCGGCGAAGTAGTCGCCGCCGTCGTTCGCGGCGCCGTCGCCGACGGCGTTCGAGGCGATCAGCACACCGATGACGGCGAGCACGTAGATCGCCAGCTCGCTGGTCTTCCAGGACGGCTTCGTCTCGTCGCCGCGGCGGTTCACGCGGCGGACGTCGTGCTGGCCGGCGTGCTCGACGTGGTCGTTGGCGCGGTTCTGCGTGGGGGTGGTCATGTCAGCTCCTGAAAAGCACTGTTTGAGTAGTTCGATCCGTTGCGAGAGCTTTGTCAACTCCCGCGTGGAACTGGTACCCCAGTGCTTTTCAGGAAAACCTCAGGCTTACCAACCAGTAGAAGCTCAGGCCTCGGTGACCGCCCGGTACGCGTCCTCGATGCGGGCGGCCAACAGGACCTCGCCCTCGGTCAGCGGCTCACCGTTGCCGTGCCCGACCCGGATCTGGGTGCTGTCGGACTGGCGGCTGATCTCCGGGCGGAGGTGCAGCGCATCCGCGACCACCTTGACCCGTTCAGTTAGTGCCGCGTGTTGGGTATCGTCGATCGCGAGCGTCCGTCGGATCTGCTCCCCCTCGCGTGTCCAACCAGACAGCAAGGTCAACGCGTCGGCAAGGTAGTCGTGCTTGGCCCTGCTGTTGAACAGCACGCGCATCACCGCACCCCCCAAGCGCCGTTGCCGGCTTGTGGCCAAATCGTCGCCATCCCGTGTCTTGTCGGTGTCCTCTAGTCTCTCGCCGCGCGGAGGGGGTGTCCACGCCCACACTTCCGTGTTCTGTTGGCCTAGCGGACGGCTACGGTACCCAAACCGCCGATTGATCTGGCACCCTGGACGCCCGTGCGGACCGAACGGGCGAATGGTGGCGGGCAGGTCGAACGACGGGACCTGAAGGTGATCGTCGGCGCGGCGATAATCCGGGACGGGCGGGTGCTCGCCTGCGCGCGTTCCGCCCCACCCGAAGTGGCAGGAATGTGGGAGTTTCCGGGCGGAAAGGTCGAGCCGGGCGAGGCGGAGATCGACGCGCTGATCCGGGAGTGCGTCGAGGAGCTGGCCGTACGCGTCGAGATCGGCGACCGGGTCGGCCGTGACGTACGGATGGCGCACGGCCGTTCGGTGCTCAAGGTGTACGCGGCCCGCCTGCTCGACGGCGAGGAACCCGAGGCGTTGGAACACGAGGCGCTGCGCTGGCTCACGGCCGACGAACTGGACTCGGTCACCTGGCTCCCCGCTGACGCCCCCATCGTCGCCGCCCTCCGCCCCCTGCTGCGGCCCCCCAGCTCCCGTTGATCATGAAGTTATTGCCGCGACACGCCGATTGAGCTGGCAATAACTTCATGATCGACCAGGGGCGGGGCGGGGGGGGGGTGGGGGGGGGTGGGG
>NZ_JAGPYA010000027.1:0-93095 GCF_018070245.1 Micromonospora sp. M61
GGGGTGGGGTTTGGTTAGCTGGCTTCGACGATCATGGCGGCGCCCACCGTGCGGTTGGTGGTCTCGTCGATGATGACGAAGCCCCCGGTGGTGCGGTTACGCCGGTATTCGTCGGCCAGCAGCGGCACCGTCGTCCGCAGCCGCACCCGGCCGATCTCGTTGAGCCGCAGCTCGTCGGCCGACTCGTCACGGTGCAGCGAGTTGATGTCCAACCGGTAGTGCAGCCCGCGCACGATGGCCCGCGCCGACCGGGTGGTGTGCTTGATCGCGTACCGGGCGCCGACCCGCAGCGGTGCCGTCTCGTCCATCCAGCAGACCATCGCCTCGATGTCCTGGGCCACCGCTGGCGCGTTGTTCGGGCGGCAGATCAGGTCACCCCGCGAGATGTCGATCTCGTCGGCCAGTCGTACCGTCACCGACATCGGCGGGAAGGCCTCCGCGACCGGCCCGTCGGCGGTCTCCACCGCGGCGATCCGGCTGGTGAAGCCGGACGGCAGCACCATCACCTCGTCACCCGGCTTGAGCACGCCGGAGGCGACCTGACCGGCGTAACCGCGGTAGTCGGTGACAGTTGTCGACTGCGGGCGGATCACGTATTGCACGGGGAACCGGACGTCGACCAGGTTGCGGTCGCTCGCGATGTGCACCCGCTCCAGGTGGTGCAGCAGCGACGGGCCTTCGTACCAGGGCATGTTCTCCGAGCGGGCGACGATGTTGTCGCCGCGCAACGCGGAGATCGGCACCACTGTCAGGTCCGGCGCGTCGAGCTTCGCGGCGAACGCGGTGAACTCGTCGGCGATCCGCTCGTAGACCTCCTGCGACCAGTCCACCAGGTCCATCTTGTTGACACAGAGGACCAGGTGCGGCACCCGCAAGAGCGAGCACAGGAACGCGTGCCGGCGGGACTGCTCGACCAGGCCCTTGCGCGCGTCCACCAGGATCAACGCCAGGTCGGCGGTGGACGCCCCGGTGACCATGTTGCGGGTGTACTGGATGTGCCCCGGGGTGTCGGCGATGATGAACTTGCGGCGCGGGGTGGCGAAGTACCGGTATGCCACGTCGATCGTGATGCCCTGCTCCCGCTCGGCGCGCAGACCGTCGGTGAGCAGGGCCAGGTTGGTGTATTCGTCGCCACGGGCCGCGCTGACCGCCTCGACCGCCGCCAACTGGTCGGTGAAGAGCGACTTGGTGTCGTAGAGGAGCCGGCCGATCAGGGTCGACTTCCCGTCGTCCACGCTGCCGGCGGTGGCGAACCGCAGCAGGTCCATGGCCCGGGCCTCCGGCCCGGCCCCGGTAACAGCACGGGCCTCAGCATTCGCGGACGCCACGATCTCGGTGCTCATCAGAAGTAGCCCTCCCGCTTGCGGTCCTCCATGGCGGCCTCGCTGACCCGGTCGTCACCACGGGTCGCGCCGCGCTCGGTGATCCGGGTGGCCGCCACCTCCTCGATGACCTTCTCCACGGTGTCCGCGTCGGATCGGACCGCGGCGGTGCAGGAGGCGTCGCCCACGGTGCGATAGCGCACCTGCGCCTTGAACCGCTCCTCGCCCGCCCGGGGCCGGAAGAACTCGTTGACCGCGTAGAACATGCCGTCCCGCTCGATCACCTCACGCTCGTGCGCGTAGTAGATCGAGGGCAGTGGGATGCGTTCCCGGGCGATGTAGTGCCAGACGTCCAGCTCGGTCCAGTTGGACAGCGGGAAGATCCGGATCGACTCGCCGGGGTGGTGGCGGCCGTTGTACAGCGACCACAACTCCGGTCGCTGGTTCTTCGGGTCCCACTGGCCGAACTCGTCGCGGAAGCTGAAGACCCGCTCCTTCGCCCGGGCCTTCTCCTCGTCGCGGCGGGCGCCACCGAACAGGGCGTCGAAGCGGTGCTTCTCCACCGCGTCGAGCAGCACCGGTGTCTGGATCCGGTTGCGCATGCCGTCGCCGGACTCGCGGACCATGCCGCTCGCCAGGGCCTCCGGCACGCTCGCAATTACGAGCTGCAACCCCAGCTCGGCGACCCGCTGGTCGCGGTATTCGAGGACCTCGGGGAAGTTGTGCCCGGTGTCGACGTGCATGACGGGGAAGGGGATGTTGGCCGGGGCGAACGCCTTCTGCGCCAAGCGCAGCATGACGATCGAGTCCTTGCCGCCGGAGAAGAGCAGCACCGGGCGTTCCATCTCGGCCACGACCTCGCGCATCACGAAGATGCTCTCCGCCTCCAGGGCGTCCAGGTGGGAGACCCGGTACGCCGCGGGGGTGGTCATGACGCCGGCTCGATTCGCTCGCTCATCCGATTTCCAGACCTTTCCGGTCGGGCATGTCAAGAAAGTGCGCTCAGGCTACCCGGAATGTCTCTGCAGCGCTGCAAGCAACCGGGCGGCGAGATCCTTGCGGCAGACCAGGAGGTCCGGCAGGCGCGGATCCGCCTCGTTGTATCTCAGCGCAGATCCGTCGATCCGGGAAGCGTGCAGTCCGGTGGCCGTCGCCACAGCCACCGGGGCAGCCGAGTCCCACTCGTACTGCCCACCGGCGTGGATGTACGCGTCCACCTCGCCGGTGACGACGGCGGCGATCTTCGCTCCGGCCGAACCCATCGGCACCAGGTGCGCTCCGACGTCCTCGGCCAGGTCGGTGAGGAAGACCGGCGGCCGGCTCCGGCTCGCCGCGAGCCGGATCTTCCGCTCGCCGGCCGTCGCCGCCTCCACCGTCATCGGCGGGTACGCCGGCGGGTAGTCAGTGCCCAGCACCCGGTGCTGCGCCGGCAGCCCCACGGCACCGGCGACCAGCCCGTGCGGGCTCGGCGCGCGACGCGCCCAGAGCGCCACGTGCACCGCCCAGTCCGAGCGGCCCTCCTCGGAGAACTCCCGGGTGCCGTCCAACGGGTCGATGATCCACACCCGGTCCGCGGTCAACCGCGACACCGCTCCGGTGTTCACCTCCGCCGCCCAGGCCAACCGCGAGCCCTCGTCCTCCTCGGAGAGCACCGCGTCACCCGGCCGCCACTTCGCCAGCTCCGTGCGGATCAGGTCGTGCGACACCTTGTCTCCGGCCGACTTCAGCGCGCCGGCGTCGGCGAAACCCATCTCCGTCCGCAGGTCGAGCAATGCCTGCCCGGCCCGGGACGCCAACCATCGGGCGAACGCGCCATCGATCATCGGAGGACTCGTCATCTGTCCGCTCCCGTCGCCTCGCCGCGACCCGTGCCCGCACGGACCGATTCGCCGCGACCCGCGTCGCCGGTCGCGGCACGCCGAAAGGCGCAGACTACCGGCCCGCCGTTTCCGATCCGGTACACCCCGCCCGGCCAGAGACTGGCGGGAAGTCTCTAACTGCCGTGGTAGAGGTTCTGCGTCGGCTCCACGCCCTTGACGATCACCGACTCCACCACATCGGCGGCCCGGTCCACCAGGAAATCCACTTCCTTGCGCTCGGCCGCGCCAAAATCCGACAGTACGTAATCCGCCGGATCCTGCCGCCCCGGCGGTCGACCGACACCGAACCGCACCCGGACGTAGTCCTTCGTGCCCAACGACTTCGACATCGAACGCAGGCCGTTGTGCCCGCCCTCACCGCCGCCGAACTTGATCCGCACCTGACCGAACTCGATGTCCAGCTCGTCGTGCACCGCGATCACCTGCGTCGTCGGCACCTTGTAGAACTGGGCCAGAGCCGCCACCGGCCCACCCGACAGGTTCATGTACGTCAGTGGCTTGACCAGCACCAGCTTCGGTCCACCGAACCCCAGCCGCGCCTCGGCCACCTCGGCCACCGCCCGCTTGTGCCGCCCGAACCGCGCGCCGACCCGCCCGGCCAGCAGGTCAGCCACCATGAACCCGACGTTGTGCCGGTTCCCGGCGTACTCCCGACCGGGGTTGCCCAGGCCGACCACCAACCACGGCCACGCCTCGTCCGTCACGACCCTGTCCCTCCCGACGTCCATCCCACCGACTCCCGATACGCCGACAGGCGCCCCCGAACATCCGGGGACGCCTGTCGCACAGTACGAACCGATCAGGCCTCGGTGCGCGCCTCGGTGGTCTCGGAGCCCTCGGCAGCGGTGTCCGCGCCCTCGGAGCCCTCGGTGGTCTCGCCGACCTCGGCCTCGGCCTCGTCGGTGGCAACCTCGACCTCGGGCAGCGTCGCCTCGAGCTGCTCGGCGGTGGGGGCGGCGGTGATCGACGCGACGGTCAGGTCCGAGTCGACGGCCAGCTCGACGCCGGTCGGCAGCTTGACGTCACCAGCGGTCACCAGGGTGCCCGCCTCCAGGCCGTCGATCGACGCCTCGAGGTGATCCGGAACCTTGGTGGCGTCGGCGGTCACCGAGAGGGTGTCGTGGTCGTGCACGATCAGGGTGTCCCGTGCGGCCTCGCCGGTCAGCTGGACCGGAACGTCGACGGTGACCTGCTCGCCCCGGCGAACCAGGATCAGGTCGACGTGCTCGAAGGTGTCGCGGATCGGGTCCCGCTGGATCGCCTTCGGCAGCGCGAGCACCTGGGTGCCGTCGGTGATGTCGATCGCGAAGAGCTGGTTGGCACCGCCCTTGCGGATCGCGGCGGCGAACTCCCGGGACGGCAGCGCGATGTGCTTGGGCTTCTCGCCGTGGCCGTACAGCACGGCGGGCACCTTGCCGGCCCGGCGGGTACGGCGGGCACCACCCTTGCCGAACTCGGTGCGGGGCTCGGCGCTGATCTTTACCTCGGACACGGGGAAACTCCTGATGCTTTTCGCTGCGGCGGCTTGTCGTCTTGCGGTGCTGGGGCGAGGGGCTCGCTGGGGCTCATGCGTCATGAACGACTGCCCGGAGCACCGCGTCGATGACGGTGCCTCCGTGCGGCGCTTTTCAGCGGCCCGCCGGGCACCCTCGCCGTGGCAACCGCACCAGTCTACCCGAGCTGTTTCCAGGGTTTCCGGCAGTCCCCGTTCACGGCTCCAGACCGGCGCGCCGGTGGTGCTCCCACCAGCGCGCCGGCCCCGTTTCCACCAGTTTGACAGCCCCGCCCCCACCGGCGCGGCGAGTGGCGGAAACGGGGCTCACCGACGCGCGATGCTCAGCTCAGGCCGCCGAAGAGGGTCGTCACCGAGCCGTCGTCGAAGACCTCCCGGATCGCCCGCGCCAGCAGGGGCGCGATCGACAGCACGGTCAGCTTGTCCAACTGCTTCTCCGGCGGAAGCGGCAGGGTGTTGGTCACCACGATCTCGCTGATCGAGCTGTTCTTCAGCCGCTCCGTGGCCGGGTCGGACAGCAGCGCGTGGGTGGACGCGACCACGATCTCCGCTGCCCCCGACTCCTTCAGGATGTCGGCGGCCTTGGCGATCGTGCCACCGGTGTCGATCATATCGTCGACGATGAGGCAGACCCGGCCCTCGACCTCGCCGACCACCCGGTTCGCAACGACCTGGTTCGGCTTCATCGGGTCACGGGTCTTGTGGATGAACGCCAGCGGGCAGCCGCCCAACCGGTCGGTCCAGCGCTCGGCCACCCGCACCCGGCCCGAGTCCGGGGCCACCACGGTCATCGGCCGGCCGGCGTACTTGTGCTCCACGTACTCGGCCAGGATGTCCATGGCGAAGAGGTGGTCCACCGGGCCGTCGAAGAAGCCCTGGATCTGCGCGGTGTGCAGGTCGACGGTGAGGATGCGGTTCGCGCCCGCGGTCTTCAGCAGGTCCGCCACCAGCCGGGCCGAGATCGGCTCCCGACCCCGGTGCTTCTTGTCCTGCCGCGCGTACGGGTAGAACGGCAGCACCACGGTGATCCGCTTGGCCGACCCCCGCTTCAGCGCGTCCACCATGATCAGGGTTTCCATGACCCAGGTGTTCACCCCGTGCGTGACGGACTGCACCACGAAGGCGTCCGAACCACGCACCGAGTCCTTGAACCGTACGAAGATCTCGCCGTTGGCGAACTCGTACGCGTCGGCCGGGGTCGGCGCGACGCCGAGCACCTCGCCGATCTCCTTGGCCAACTCCGGAAAGCCACGTCCGGAAAAGAGCATCAGGCTTTTGCGGTTTTCGGCGACGATGCTGCCCATGGGCCCGTCTGCTCCCGTTTTGTCGGCGGTACCCGACCCGGTGGTGGTGGGTCGGGGACTATTCGGTTGCAGTATCTCCCGTGCCGGATGCGCCGCCCACCGTCTCGGTCACCCCGTGGATTGCCTCACTGTCGCTTGCGGTGCCGGGTGTCACGACGCACCCTTCGCGTCGCCGTTCGGCTGCGCGCCCTTCGCGTCCTGGGCCCGCTGCGCCGCCTCGGCCGCAGCCGTGCCGGCGCGACGCTTCACGACCCAGCCCTCGATGTTGCGCTGCCGTGCGCGCGCCACACCCATCGCGCCCGCCGGGACGTCGTCGACGATCACCGAGCCGGCGGCGGTGTACGCCCCGTCACCCACCTCGACCGGCGCCACGAACATGTTGTCCGCACCGGTGCGCGCGTGGCTGCCGATCACGGTCCGGTACTTGTTGACGCCGTCGTAGTTCACGAAGACCGACGCGGCGCCGATGTTGGTCTGCTCGCCGATCGTCGCGTCGCCCACGTAGGTCAGGTGCGGCACCTTCGAGCCGGCGCCGATCTGCGAGTTCTTCACCTCGACGAACGTGCCGACCTTCGCCTTCTCGGCCAGCCGGGCCGCCGGCCGCAGGTACGCGTACGGCCCGACGCTCGCGCCCGCGCCGATCTCGGCGCCGACGGCGTGGCTGCGGACCACCGACGCGTCGGGGCCCACGATCGTGTCGACCAGCGTGACGTCCGGCCCGATCAATGCGCCCTCGCCGACCACGGTGCCGCCGCGCAGTTGGGTGTTCTGGTCGACCACCGCGTCGCGGTCCAGAGCCACCGTCACGTCGATCCAGGTGGTCGCGGGGTCGAGCAGACTCACCCCGGTACGCATCCACGCCTCGTTGACCCGGTCGCGCAGCAGCCGGCGCAGCGTCGCCAGCTCCACCCGGTCGTTGCAGCCCAACGTCTCGACGTGGTCGTCGGCCATGTGCACCGCGACCGGCTCACCGACCGAGCGGAGCAGGCCAAAGACGTCGGTCAGGTATTCCTCGCCCTGGTCGTTGTCGGTGGAGAGTTTGCTCAGCGCCTCGCGCAGCCGTACCGCGTCGAACGCGTAGATCCCGGCGTTGATCTCCCGGATCGCACGCTGCGTCGCGTCGGCGTCGCGCTCCTCGACGATCTGCTCCAGGCGGCCGTCGGCGTCCCGGACGATCCGACCGAGCCCGGTCGGGTCGGGCACCTCGGCGGCCAGCACTGTGGCTGCCGCGGCGGCCTGCTCGTGCGCGGTCACCAGCGCGCCCACCGTTTCGGGTCGCAGCAGCGGCACGTCCCCGTTGATCACCACGACGGTGCCGGCGCCGTCCGGGACGGCGTCCAGGGCGATCCGCACGGCGTGCCCGGTGCCGAGTTGCTCGGCCTGGAGCACCGGCGTGGCGTCCGGGGCGACCTCGCCCAGGTGGGCCCGGACCTGGTCGGCGCCGTGCCCCACCACGACGACGGTGCGGTCTGCGGCCAGCGGCGCGGCGGCGCTCAGCACGTGACCGAGCAGCGTCCGACCGAGCAGCGGGTGCAGCACCTTGGGCAGTGTCGACTTCATCCGCTTGCCCTCACCGGCGGCGAGAACGACGACGGTACGAAGGTGGGGCTGGGGCACGACGTGGCTCCCGTCGGGACGGCGGACACTCTCGCGGTCATGCTAACCGCGAGGCCCGGCCTGTCTTCCTCTTACCCCCACCGGCCCTTGAACAGGACGTAGATGGGCAGCTCGGCCGCCAGGGTTCGAACCTGAAATACGGGTACCAAAGACCCGGGTGTTGCCAATTACACCACGGCCGATCAGCGACGCGAGCACGTCGCATCAGGGGGATGAACATCCCGCCGCTACACCTTAGCGTCCCTGCCGTCGGACGCCATCGCTCATCCCGCCGCAGAGCGGGAGCGACGCGGGAGCGCGGGGCGAGAGCCTGCGACGCGGGCCCGCTGATCGACCCGGTTCCCAGGATGTCGGGGATTCGCGGGTGCCGGGACAGCGCACGTCGAGTCGCGTCAGTGGACGACGCCGCCCCCACTTGCACCGACGGCACCTGACCTGCGGCTTTCGACGGTCACGTGAGGAGCTTTCGAACTTCCTCGTGCGATCTACGGTGCCGTAAGTTACGGTGACGTAGGCGTAGCTTCGTGATCGTAACCATCCCCCTGCGAGGTCCCATGTCCACTGCTCTGCTCGATCCCAACACCGCCGGACCCGGCCCCAAACCACTCACCGACGGCAGCCAGTCCACCGGCATCCTGGCCGCCCTCTGGGCTTTCGTGGTGATCCCCTTCGTCGCCCTGCTGGTCGCCGTGCCGGTGGCCTGGGGCGGCTGGCTGGGCTGGACCGACGTGGTCATCGGCCTGGTCTGGTATGTCGTCTCCGGGCTCGGCATCACCGTCGGCTTCCACCGCTACTTCACCCACGGCTCGTTCAAGGCCAAGCGGTGGCTGCGGGTGTCGCTGGCGGTCGCCGGTTCCCTGGCGGTGCAGGGCGAGATCATCCAGTGGGTCGCCGACCACCGCCGACACCACGCGTTCTCCGACATGGAGGGCGACCCGCACTCGCCGTGGCGCTTCGGCACCAGCTTCTGGGCGTTGACCCGAGGCCTGTTCCACGCACACGTGGGCTGGTTGTTCCGCCGGGAGCTGTCCAACCGTGCACGCTTCGCTCCGGACCTCATCGCCGACCGCGACATCAGCCGGGTCGACAAGCTCTTCCCTGCGCTGGTGGCCGTCTCGCTGCTCGGCCCCGCGCTGATCGGCGGCCTGGTGACCTGGTCGTGGCAGGGCGCGCTGACCGCGTTCTTCTGGGCCGGGCTGGTCCGGATCGGTCTGCTGCACCACGTCACGTGGGCGATCAACTCGGTCTGCCACGTCTACGGCGAGCGGCCGTTCGCGATGCGCCAGGGCGACCGCGCATCCAACTTCTGGCCGCTGGCGATCCTGTCGTTCGGCGAGAGCTGGCACAACCTGCACCACGCCGACCCGACCAGCGCCCGGCACGGTGTCCTGCGGGGCCAGGTGGACATCTCCGCCCGGGTGATCTGGCTGTTCGAGAAGGTCGGCGCCGCGACGCAGGTGCGCTGGCCAAAGCCGGAGCGCCTCGCCGCGAAGCTGGTGAAGCCGGTCGCACCCCACTAAAACCGGGCGGTGCTCCGACATGCCGCCTGGCAGGATGGCCGGGTGACCGAGCCACGCGGGGGGACCGGACGGCTCGGCAGACGGGGAGCCGGGCCCGATCCGGGTACGGTCGGACGGCGCGGCAGGGCGGTCGCACCGCCCGACAGTGAGGCGACGACGTGAACGGGCACAGCGGAGGCACCATTCCACGGCAGGGCGTCACCGAGCGCCAGCGAGGCGGCGACATGCCCGAGGTCAGTGACGGCGATGCTGCCGGTGCCGGCGGCCGACGGGTGACGCCGCCGGCCCCGGCCGCGGCACCCAAGGCCAAACCCGCCTCCCGGGTCCGCATGTCGGCGGCCCAGCGGCGGGAGCAGTTGATCGCGACCGGCCGGCAGCTCTTCGCCGAGCGCGGGTTCGACGCCACCTCGATCGAGGAGGTGGCGGCCCGCGCCAAGGTCTCCAAGCCGGTCGTGTACGAGCACTTCGGCGGCAAGGAAGGCCTGTACGCGGTGGTGGTGGACCGCGAGGTCCGCGCCCTCCTGGACCGGATCACCACGGCGTTGACCGCCGGGCACCCCCGAGAGCTCCTGGAGCAGGCGGCGTTGGCCCTGCTGGGCTACATCGAGGAGGACGCCAGCGGCTTCCGGGTGCTGGTCCGCGAGTCGCCGCTGATGGCCGGCACTGCCAACTTCAGCAGCGTGATGAACGACGTGGCCCACCAGGTCGAGCACATCCTGGGCGCCGAGTTCAAGAGCCGGGGGTACGACCCGAAGCTCGCCGAGCTGTACTCGCAGGCGCTGGTCGGCATGGTGGCACTGACCGGGCGCTGGTGGCTGGAGGTCCGCAAGCCGCGTAAGGAGACGGTGGCGGCGCACCTGGTCAACCTGGCCTGGAACGGGTTGTCGCACCTGGAGGCGAAGCCGACGCTGATCACCAGCCGGCGCCCCTCAGCCCGATGAACGGCCGGCGCCGCTGAGCCCGATGAACGGCCGGCGCCGCTGAGCCCGATCAGCGGCGGTGCGCGTCGGCCACCGGGTGTTTGCGGCGCTCCAGCTCCGCCTCCGCGTGCTCCGGTGGGCCGATCTTGTCGTACAGGCCGGTGCCGAGCAGGATCAGGCCGAACAGCATCGACACCACCACTGTCGACATCGAGAAGTTGAGGAAGTTCGCCTCGGTCTGGAGCACGGACATCATCAGGATGCTGGTCACCAGGAACACGACACCGGCGATGAGGTTCATGTAGTGGCCGAGGTTGCTGCGCCGCGACGCCCCGATGATCAGAACGACACCGAAGATCACCGAGGCGAGCGAGAAGGCCAGGTTGGTCCGGAGTCCGAGGGCCCAGGTGCTGGTCCGGGCGAAGAGCGGGTCACCGATCGTCTCCGCGACGCCCCAGACGCCGAAGACCAGGATGTAGACGCCGATCAGACCGGACAGGACCCGGTAGAGCGGCCGTGCCGGATGGTTCACCGGAAAGTGCGGCATGCTCCTGACCCCGTCCACCCGAGTTAGACCGTTTCAGGAGGATTGTCACCCAAGGCAGAGGTGACTGTCCGAAGAACCACAAAGCCGGAAAGGGTCCGCCAAAGGCTGGACCAGGTCAGGTTTTCGCCGGAGCCCGAGCTGCGCAGGGATCAAGCCTGACCGCCCGGAGCAGCTCGGGCTCCGGCGAAAACCACCACCGCAACCAACCAAACAGCTCAGAGAACGAGACGAGCCTTCTGGAACGCCTCCGCCTCATCCTCGGACCCGACCTTGCCGTACATGCCGACCATCAGCAGCACGAGGGACGCCGCCAGCACCACGACCACGGTGGTGATGCTGAAGTTGAAGATGTTGGCGTCGGTCCGGATGAACGCGAGGCCGGCCAGGCCGATCACCATCAGGGCGTACGCCAGCCACTGGTTGATCGCCACGTCGATGTTGCGGCCGAGGGCCGTGCCGACCAGCACGATGATCCCGAGCAGCACGCTGAGCAGCGAGAAGCCGAGGTTGGTGCCCTGACCGAGGACCCGGGTGTCGTCCTGGGCGAGGATCTCGTCGCCCATGCTCGCGATGATGCCGAGCACACCGAAGACCACCAGGTACAGACCGGTCAGCCCGCCGATCGCCCGGTAGATCGGCCGCGCGGGGTGGTTGACGGGGGTGTGTGCCATGTCTGTGTCTCCAACGCCGTGGGGTAGGTGTCACCGACGATTGTCTCGCATGTGGCGGTGTGACGCCGCACACGGTCCTCGCCCGGCGTGCCCGGCCCGGTCAGCTCTCCGGCAGGTCCTCGGCGAGGGTCATCCAGCTCTCCTCGATCCGCTCCCGCTCGGCGCGCAGATCCTTGAGCTGTGTGTCCAACTCGGCCACCCGGGCATAGTCGGTGGCGTCCGCCGCGAGCTGACCGAGCAGCGTCGTCTCGCGCTGGTCGAGCTTGCCGAGCTGCCGTTCCAGCCGGCTCAGCTCCTTGCGGGCCTGGCGGACCTCGGCAGCGGACATGCCACCCGCGCTCGGGCCGGTGGGCGCGGCGGTCGTGTTCACGCCGATCCGGGGGGCGGAGCCGGCCCGCTCGGCCGTCCGGGCAAGGTACTCGTCCACCCCGCCCGGCAGGTGCACCAGGCGACCGTCGCCGAACATCCCGTACGCCGTGTCGGTGACCCGCTCGATCAGGTAGCGGTCGTGGCTCGCCACGATGATCGTGCCGGGCCACGAGTCGAGCAGGTCCTCCAGCGAGGCGAGGGTGTCGGTGTCGAGGTCGTTGGTGGGCTCGTCGAAGAGCAGCACGTTGGGCTCGCCGGCGAGCAGCCGCAGCATCTGCAACCGGCGGCGTTCCCCACCGGAGAGGTCACTGACCGGAGTCCAGAGTCGGCGGTCGTCGAAGCCGAACACCTCGGCGAGCTGTGCGGCGGAGACCTCCCGGTCACCGAGCTGGACCCGGCGGGCGACCTCCTCGACGGCTTCCAGCACCCGCAGGTGCCCGGGCAGCTCGGTGAGCTCCTGGGAGAGGAACGCGGGCCGCACGGTGGAGCCGGTCCCGAGGCGGCCACCGTCGGGACGGGTGATGCCGGCGAGCATCCGCAACAGGGTGGTCTTGCCGGCGCCGTTGGCACCGAGGATGGCGATCCGGTCACCGGGGCCGACCAGCCAGGTGACGTCGCGCAGGATCTCCTTGGGGCCGGCGTGCAGCTCGACGTTCTCCAGGTCGTACACCTGCTTGCCGAGCCGTGAGGTGGCCATGCGCTGCAGGGACATGGTGTCCCGCGCCGGCGGCACGTCGGCGATCAACGCGTTCGCGGCGTCGATGCGGAACTGGGGCTTGGACGTCCGGGCCGGCGGGCCGCGGCGCAGCCAGGCGATCTCCTTGCGGAGCAGGTTCTGCCGGCGGGCCTCGGTGGCGGCGGCGACGCGCTCGCGCTCGGCGCGGGCGAGGGTCCAGGCGGCGAATCCACCCTCGTAGGCGCGAACGGTCTGGTCGGCGACCTCCCAGGTGGTGGTGCAGACCGCGTCCAGGAACCACCGGTCGTGGGTGACCACCACCAGGGCGCCCTTGCGGCCGACCAGGTGCCGGGCCAGCCAGTCGACACCGCCGACGTCGAGGTGGTTGGTGGGCTCGTCGAGGATCAGCAGGTCGGAGTCGCGGACGAGCAGCGCGGCGAGCGCCACCCGGCGGCGTTCGCCACCGGACATCGGGCCGACCGGCTGGTCGAGGCCGAGGTGCGGCATGCCGAGGCCGTCGAGGATGCCGCGGACGCCGGCGTCGCCGGCCCACTCGTGCTCGGCACCCATGCCCTCGTTGAGCCAGGCGGTGCCGAGCACGACGTCCCGGACGGTGGCGTCGGGGGCGAGCGTGAGCTGCTGCGGCAGCCAGAGCGCGCGCAGGTCGCGGCGGTGGGTCACCCGGCCGTCGTCGGGGTCCTCCTGCTTGGTGAGCAGCCGCAGCAGGGTGGACTTGCCGGCGCCGTTGAGGCCGACCACGCCGATCCGGTCGGCGTCGTCCAGACCGAGCGAGACGTCCGTGAGCAGCCGCCCGGCGGCGCCGTACCCCTTGGACACCCGGTCCAGATTGACGATGTTCGCCACGTTCCACCCTTCATGATCAAGGCGTCCCGGTGCCGGCGGGCACCTGGACGCCTCCCTCAAGGGTACGCGGACGCCCCGGACACCCGCGCCGCGCGCCCGCAGGCCGGGTGGGACGACCCGTCAGCCGACGCGGGCGCCGACGACCGGGCCGTGCGCGACCCGCGCCTCCCGGCACACACCAGCGGCGTTCAGCTCGGCGGCGACCCGCTCCGCGTCGGCCGCGTCGGCGGTGAGGAACACACAGGTCGGGCCGGAGCCGGAGACGATCCCGGTGAGCGCGCCGGCCGCCTCGCCGGCCTTGAGGGTGTCGACCAGCGCCGGGCGCATGGCCAGCGCGGCGTCCTGAAGATCGTTGCCGAGCGTCCGGGCGAGCACCCGGGGGTCGCGCTGACGCAGCGCGCCCAGCAACGCGTCGGTGGAGCCCAGTGGGGTGCCGGCGGCGCCGGAGTCGCGCAGCCGGTCCAACTCGCGGTACGCGGCCGGAGTGGAGAGGCCCCCGTCGGCGATCGCCACCACCCAGTGCCAGGAGGTCGGGCGGGCCAGCACGGGGCTGATCGCCTCGCCCCGGCCGGTGCCCAGCGCGGTGCCACCGTAGATCAGGAACGGCACGTCGGAGCCGAGGTCGGCGGCGATCCCGGCCAGCTCGTCGCGGGACAGCCCGGTGCCCCAGAGCGCGTCGCAGGCCACCAGAGCGGCGGCAGCGTCGGCGCTGCCGCCGGCCAGCCCACCGGCGAGCGGAATCTGCTTGCGCAGGTGCAGCCGGGCGTGTGGCAGCACGCCCGCGTACCCGGCGAGGGCGTGCGCCGCCCGAATCACCAGGTTGGTGTCGTCCAGGGCCAGCTCGCCTGTGCCCTCACCCTCCATGGTCAGGGCGAGGGTGTCACCCCGACGGGCCGTCAGCTCGTCGTAGATCGAGATGGCGTGGTAGATCGTGTTCAGCTCGTGGTAGCCGTCGCGGCGCAACGGGCCCACCCCGAGGTGCAGATTGACCTTCGCGGGCACCCGGACCTTCACCGGCCCGACGGACCCGCGTCGCTCGTCCTCGCCGTCCGGTCGCCAGGCCTCGGTCACGGGGTGAGGTCCCGTACGCGCAGGCGGATGTCGAAGGGGTTGGCCACAATCTGCTCCTCGGCGTCCTCGGCGGGCACGGGCGTCAGCCTACTTCGCGGCCGGCGTACCGACCGGAGCCGACGCGGCGATGGCAGCGAACTGCTCGACGGTCAGTGACTCCCCCCGGGCGCCGGGGTCGACGCCGGCCGCGGTGAGCGCGGCGGCGGCCCGGTCCGCGCTACCGGCCCAACCGGCGAGCGCGGCGCGCAGCGTCTTGCGCCGCTGCGCGAACGCCGCGTCGACCACGGCGAAGACCCGTTCCCGGGGTACGTCGGTTCGGGGCGGTTCGTGGCAGGTGAAGGCGACCAGACCGGAGTCGACGTTGGGCACCGGCCAGAACACGTTCGGAGGCACCTTGCCGGCGCCCCGGGCGTGGGCGTACCAGGCGAGCTTGACCGACGGAATGCCGTACACCTTGGAGCCGGGACCGGCGACCAGCCGGTCGGCGACCTCCTTCTGCACCATGACCAGGCCGTGCCGCAGGGTGGGCAGCACGGCGAGCAGGTGCAGCACCACGGGCACTGCCACGTTGTAGGGCAGGTTCGCGACCAGCGCGGTCGGCGGTGGATCGGCCAGCTCGGCGGCGTGGATGCGCAGGGCGTCCGCGCGGTGCACGGTGAGCCGGTCGGCGTCCGCCCCGGCGTGCCGCGCGGCGGTCTCCGGCAGCGCCCCGGCGAGCACCGGGTCGATCTCCACGGCGTGCACGTGCCCGGCGACCGGCAGCAGCCCCAGGGTCAGCGAGCCGAGGCCGGGGCCTACCTCCAGGGCCACGTCGTCGGGGGTCAGCCCGGCGGCGGTGACGATCCGGCGCACGGTGTTCGGGTCGTGCACGAAGTTCTGGCCCAGCTTCTTGGTGGGCGCGACGCCCAGCCGGGCGGCGAGTTCCCGGATCTCCGCCGGGCCGAGGAGACCGGTCATGCCTGGCAGCGTAGCGGCGACGTCGGGGCCGACCGCCGGCCCGGGCTCACCACGGCCCGAAGGCACGGTCGCCGGTGGCGGAGATGGCCGCGCACAGCTCGTCCAGGTCACTGCCGGTGGTCGCGGCGAGCGCGCGGACGGTCAGCGGGATCAGGTACGAGGCGTTCGGCCGGCCGCGGTGCGGCGTTGGGGTGAGGTACGGGGCGTCGGTCTCCACCAGGATCTGGTCGACCGGGGTGAGTGCTGCGGCTTCGCGCAGCGCGGTGGCGCTGCCGAAGGTCACGGTGCCGGCGAAGCTGAGCAGGTAGCCCCGGCGGACGCACTCGCGGGCGAAGTCGGCGTCACCGGAGAAGCAGTGCAGCACCACCCGGTCGGGAGCGCCCTCGTCGTCGAGGATCCGCAGCACGTCCGCGTGCGCGTCCCGGTCGTGGATGACCAGCGCCTTGCCGTACCGCTTGGCGATGGCGATGTGCGCCCGGAAGCTGTGCTCCTGCGCGGCACGCCCGTCGTCGCCGGTCCGGAAGAAGTCCATCCCGGTCTCACCGATCCCCCGGACCCGGTCGCGGGCGGCCAGTGACTCGATCTGCCGCAGCGCCTCGTCGAGGTCGGTGAGGCGGGGTGCCTCGTTGGGGTGCAGCGCGACGGTGGCCAGCACCGCGGGGTACCGGTCGGCGGCGTCCGCGCCCCACCGTGAGGAGGCGACGTCCACGCCCACCTGGACCAGCCGGTCCACGCCGACCTTGGTGGCCAGCGCGATCGCCGTGCCCACCGGGTCGTCGGATGGCCCGCCGCCGGGCACGCCGGCCTCGCTGACGGTGATGTCCAGGTGGGTGTGGCTGTCCAGCACCGGCCGGGGCAGCGGCTCGGGGGCGGGCGGAAACTCTCCGGCCCGCCGGGCGGCACGCTCTCGGCGGGATTCAGTGGGCTCGCTCATCAGCGACAGCATCACACACCGGGCCTGGCCATCTGCCCGCCACCCGACGTTCACCTCGACTACGCCGCGCGACTCTACCGTCGCCCGGTGAGCGAGCGCAGCGAGCGAACCATGAGGCACAGCAGCGAGGCGTCTCACGCCGCTGCCGAGCGCAGCGAGGCGGCGACGTGAGCGAGCGCAGCGAGCGAACCCTGAGGGACAGCAGCGAGGCCGTGGCGTGAGCGTCACACCTCACGCGAGCGGCGCGGCCGGCGAACGTACCGGGCTGCGCGTGGCGTTCGGCGGCGGCGTGTACCCGGCCGAGGAGATCGCCCGGGGCGCCGCGTACGAGCTGTTCAGCGCCGAGGAGGTGGCCGGCTTCGAGCGGGCGCCCCGACCGGGCAGCGCCCTGCCGTGGCGTCGGTTCGTGCACGTCACCGAGGCGAGCGCGGTGCACGGGGCGACCGAGCCGGCCGAGGAGCCGGAGACGCCGCTGATGATGCCGGCGCACCGGGAACGCGGCTGGACGCACGTACACCAGCTCAGCCAGCAGCCGTCCGCGGCGGGCGACCCCGTCCTGACCGCGGTGCGTGCCTCGGCGGTGGTGCGGAGGGGCACCCGGATGGTGAAGGTGCTCTCCGCCCGGCAGCTCGCCGGATACGTGCGGGGCTGGCTGCCGCACGGCTTCTGCTACCGCGAGCACGACGTGGCGCACCTGCGTACGCCGACGGCGACCACGGTGCTGCGCACCGACGGTGACGTCGGGCGGGAAGGATCGGACGTCGCGTACGCGCTGCGTTGGCGGGCCGCGGACCCGGGCGACTACGACGTGCCGGTGGGCGAGACGCACCGCGGTCTGACCGCGCTGGCTGCCCGGGACCGGCTGGGCCCACCGGTGCTGGGCACCGGCTTCGTGCCGAGCAACGGTCAGCTCATCCCCGAGTTCATCACCCGGGACTTCGCCGACCTGCCGATGCCGGCGAACGCCACCCTGCTCGCCTACCCCGCCGAGGGGGTGGAGGTCGTGCTCTACACGTACCAGGCGGAGCAGCGCGGTTGGCTGCGGATGGTGGGTCCGCAGTGGCGGCACCTGCTCGCCGCGGTGCCGGGCCTCTCCCCCGACCAGGAGTACGTGCCGACCGGCGACGCGCTGCGCTCCACCCAGTTGGTGGGCCTCTACGGCGACACCGAGTACGAGGCGGTGGCCGACCTGCCCGGCGGGTTCCGGGTGTTGGCGATGACCCGGGCGGCCCGCTACCCGGTGGACGCGGTGGCCCGACGGCTCCGGTTCGCCCAGTGGCGGGGCGTGCCGTGTCTGGTGCTGCGCGAGGAGGCCGGCTGGCTGCGGCTGCGGCTGCGCTTCCCGGACCCGGACACCGTGGTCGCCACCGGCGCGCAGTGTCACGACCGCGGCATCTACGAGACCTGGGCACCGGGCGCCGAGGTGAGCGACGACCAGGTGATGGACACCCGGTACGTGATGTGACGTCCCCCGGCGGCCGGATGCCCTGCCGCCGGGGGCGTCGTGCGTTCAGTCGGCCAGTCGGGCCAGCTCCTCGTCGACGATCGACGGGTCGAGCTTGCGGAACACCGGCTTCGGCGCCGCCAGCGGCCGGCCCGCCTCGATCGACACCGACTCCCAGCGCGCGCCGACCGTGTAGTCCCCGGTGAGCACCGGGTACGACGGCCCGCCGTCCAGGTCGTCGACCTGCTCGATGACGGGCATCGGGGCGTGCACACCGGTGCCGCCGAGCAGCTCGTGCACCTGCTGAGCCGAGTGCGGCAGGAACGGGGTGAGCAGCGTGTTCGCGTCGCTGATCACCTGGAGGGCGACGTGCAGGATGGTGCCCATCCGGGGCTTGTCCGCCTCGCCCTTGAGCTTCCACGGGGCCTGCTCGGAGAGGTATCTGTTGGCCTCGGCGACCACCCTCATGGCCTCACCGATGGCCTGCTTCTGCCGGTGCCGGCCGATCAGGTCGCCCACTGTGGCGAAGCCGGC
This sequence comes from Micromonospora sp. M61, assembly GCF_018070245.1. Taxonomy (NCBI): domain Bacteria; kingdom Bacillati; phylum Actinomycetota; class Actinomycetes; order Micromonosporales; family Micromonosporaceae; genus Micromonospora; species Micromonospora sp. M61. The sequence goes on from NZ_JAGPYA010000027.1 coordinate 18,144, forward strand.
CCGAGAGGTCGCGAGCAGCGCCTCGTCGGCCTCGGTGAGCCCGGCCGGGTCGACCGGCGGGATCTCGCCGAAGTTCTTCGCCGCCATCGAGACGCACCGGTTGACCAGGTTGCCCCAGCCGGCGACCAGCTCGTCGTTGTTGCGGCGCAGGAACTCGGCCCAGGTGAAGTCGGTGTCGTTGCTCTCCGGGCCGGCGGCGGCGATGAAGTATCGCAGCGCGTCGGCGTCGTAGCGCTCCAGGAAGTCACGAACGTAGATGACCACCTTGCGCGACGAGGAGAACTTGCGCCCCTCCATGGTCAGGTATTCGCTCGACACCACCTCGGTGGGCAGGTTGAGCCGACCCAGCTCGCCCGGCGCACCGTCGCGGGAGCCCTCGCCGGAGTATCCGGAGAGCAGCGCCGGCCAGATGACCGAGTGGAAGACGATGTTGTCCTTGCCCATGAAGTAGTAGGACTGGGAGTCCTTACCGGCACCGTCGGCGGACCAGTACTGCCGCCACGCCTCCGGGTCGCCGGAGCGGCGGGCCCACTCGATCGAGGCGGACAGGTAGCCGATCACCGCGTCGAACCAGACGTAGATCCGCTTGTCCGGCCGGTCCCGCCAGCCGTCCAGCGGGATCGGAACGCCCCACTCCAGGTCACGGGTGATCGCCCGGGGCTGGAGGTCGTCGAGCAGGTTGCGGGAGAACCGCAGCACGTTGGGCCGCCACCCCTCCCGGGTGTCCAGCCACTGCCGCAGCACCTCGGCCAGCGCGGGCAGGTCCAGGAAGAAGTGTTCGGTCTCGACGAACTTCGGGGTCTCCCCGTTGATCCGTGACTTCGGGTCGATCAGGTCGATCGGGTCGAGCTGGTTGCCGCAGTTGTCGCACTGGTCGCCCCGGGCGCTGTCGTACCCGCAGATCGGGCAGGTGCCCTCGATGTAACGGTCGGGCAGGGTGCGGCCGGTGGACGGGGAGATCGCGCCCATGGTGGTCTTCGGCACGATGTAGCCGTTGCGGTACATCCCCTCGAACAACTCCTGCACCACCGCGTAGTGGTTGCGGGTGGTGGTGCGGGTGAACAGGTCGTAGGAGAGACCCAGGCCGTGCAGGTCCTCGACGATCACCCTGTTGTACCGGTCGGCCAGCTCGCGCGGGGTCACCCCGTCGGCGTCGGCCTGCACCTGGATCGGGGTGCCGTGCTCGTCGGTGCCGGAGACCATGAGCACGTCGTGGCCGGCCATCCGCATGTACCGGGCGAAGACGTCGGAGGGAACGCCGAAACCGGAGACGTGGCCGATGTGGCGGGGGCCGTTGGCGTACGGCCAGGCCACTGCCGCGAGAACGTGACTCATGAGCAGCAAGCCTAGTGACCCGCCAGGGGCGACCGCGAACCAATGGGGGGTGCCGGGCCGGCGGACCGGCCGGACCACCTCCACCATTGGTCCGATTTGTCGCCGACACGCGGTCGAGCTGCCCGTTCCGCCTCCCGGACCGGTGTGCAATGAACGTCGTGACTGGCAGACGAGCGGCACGGGACCACGAGGACCCTCGCACCGGCCCGACGGTCGGCGACGACCCTGGCCCCGACCCCGCCTCGACTCGGAGTGCCGGGGTAGCACCCCAGCCCCGGTTGGTGCCCGGAGCCGACGCGGGTTCCGCGTCGCGCCCCAGTCCCAGCCCGCGACCGAGCCCCGCCCCGCGGCCCGGGGCCGACCGGCCCGAGGAGCAGCAGGCCAGGCCGTCGGGGCAGGCGGTCACATCGGGGCGGGAGGAGGCTGCGGAGCGCACCGCCACCCCGGCCCGGCCCACGCCGGGCGCGCCGGTACCCACGCCGGCCCGGCCGACCCCGGCGGCACCCGCACCGAGCCCGGCCCGACCCGGCTCACCAGGCCCCCCGGTCGGCTCGGCACCCGCCGCCACGGAGGCCGTCGAGATGGAACCCACCACCGGCGCGCCGGTGGACGCGGTGCCGCGTCGAGTGCCCGTCCGCCAGCAGAGCCGCCTGCAACGGGAGGGCCGGTCCGACGGTGACACGCCGGACGACGTCGCTGCCTTCTGGGCACCGATCGAGGAGGTGCACTGGGACGGCACCCCGGTGCGGGAGGACCCGGCGCCGTCGGGGGACCGCGGCTTCCGCCCGGTGGGCCGCCGGGCACCCAGCCGTACGGCCCCACCGCCCGATCCGCTGCCCGGGCTGGCCGCGCTGGTGACGCTGAGCCTGGTGGCGGCCTTCTTCGCCTGGGTCAGCGCCGGCCCGTTCTGGCTCGCCGTCGGGCACGCACGGGTGGGCACCGTGGTGCTCGACGGCTGCACCGGTGACGGGCTCACCCAACGGTGTCGGGGGACGTTCACGGCCGACGACGGGCGGTTCATCGCGCACGGCGTACGGGTCAGCGGCGTACCCGCCGGGGAGAACGCGAGCGGTACACCGGTGCCGGCACGGATGACGGGCCCGGACGCCGGCACCGCGTACGCGGACACCGGCGGGGGCCGGCACCTGCTCTGGCTGCCCGGTCTGCTGGTGGTGCTGGCCTGCACGGCCGGCATCGTCCGGTGGACCGGGTCGGCGCGGCTGCCCGGCCGTCGGCACCGCCGCTGGGCCGTGACGGCGGCCGTCGCCGGCCCCGTGCTGATCACCGTCGGCTTCCTGGCCTTCGCCTGGTGAGCGCGTCGCCCGGTGAACCCCGGCACGGCCGGGCGCCCGGGTCAGCTGTGCACGATGGTGTAGACGTCGCGCCGGCGCAGCGCGTACTCGGTGGCGACGTCGGTGATGGCGTCCCGGCGGGACCGGCCGGCGGCCTCCCGCTCGGCGACGGCCGCGCGCAGGGTGTCGTCGTCGGGGCGTTCCGGGGCGATCACCGGCGCACCGGCCACCACCAGAGTGATCTCGCCGCGCGGGTCTCCCTCGGCGGCCCACCGGGCCAGCTCGCCGAGGGGACGGCGGAGCACCTCCTCGTAGGTCTTGGTGAGCTCCCGGCAGAGTGCGGCTGGCCGGTCCGCGCCGAACGTGTCGGCAAGGTCGGTGAGAGCCGCACCGATCCGGTGCGGGGCCTCGAAGAAGACCAGCGTGCGTTCCTCGGCGGCGAGCGCGCGCAGGCGGGTTCGCCGGGCGCCGGGGGTGCGGGGCAGGAAGCCCTCGAAGCAGAACCGGTCACAGGGCAACCCGGAGACCGCCAGCGCGGTGGTGACCGCGCTGGGCCCGGGGGCGACGGTGACCGGCGCCCCGACGTCCAGTGCGGCCCGGACCAGCCGGTAGCCGGGGTCGGAGACGCTCGGCATCCCCCCGTCGGTGACCAGTGCCACCACGTACCCGCTCAGGATGACCTCGACCAGCTCGGGGGTGCGCCGCTCTTCGTTGCCCTCGAAGTAGGAGACGATCCGGCCGCCGACCGTGATGTCGAGGTCGCGGGCCAGCCGCGTCAGCCGGCGAGTGTCCTCGGCCGCGACCACGTCGGCGGTGCTCAGCACCTCCCGGAGCCGGGCCGAGGCGTCGGCGGGGTTGCCGAGCGGGGCACCGAGCAGGATCAGGCGCCCAGCTTCGGACTTTTCACCCACGAATTCGTCTCCTTCATCGACAGCGAATACCGGTATCAGGGACGACGGGCGCCACAGGACACCTTGGCAGCCTACGATCGCCGGGTGACGAGTGCGTCGACAGCGCAGAGCCCGAGCGCCGAGCCTGCCAAGATGGTCGAGGTGACGGGCGAGCCCAGCCCCAACCAGGAGCCGGCGGCACCGAGTGCCGGTGGCGGTGGCGTGTCCGCCGCGCTCCGGCGAAGGTTCGCCACCGTCGACAGCCAGGTGGACCGGTTCTCCTGGCTGGCCACGGCGGTGGTGGTGGCCATCGCGGCGATCCTGCGTTTCGTCGGGCTGTCCAGCATCAAGACCAAGATCTTCGACGAGACCTACTACGCCAAGGACGGCTACGGGCTGATCTCCCGCGGCGTCGAGTGGAACTACAAGGACAACGTCCCGTCGTACGTCGTGCACCCGCCGCTGGGCAAGTGGCTCATCGGCCTCGGCGAGTGGGCCTTCGGCTACCAGGACGCGGATTCGAAGGTCTCCGTACCCGGGCACCTGATGACCACCACGCCGGAGTTCGGCTGGCGGTTCTCGGCGGCCGTGATCGGCACCCTGTCGGTGTTGCTGCTGGTCCGCATCGGTCGGCGGATGTTCCGCTCGACGGTGCTCGGCTGCGCGGCCGGCCTGCTGCTCGCCCTGGACGGTTTCCACCTGGTGCTGTCCCGCACTGCGCTGCTCGACATCTTCCTGCTCTTCTTCGTGTTGGCCGCGTTCGGCGCGTTGGTGCTCGATCGGGACGCCCGCCGCAGGCGCTGGGCGCGGGCCCTGGACGACGGGCTCGACCCGAGCCAACCGGGCCGTGCCGGCCGGCCGCCGACCGGTTGGCGCACCTGGCCGTGGTGGCGGCTGGCAGCCGGGGTGTTGATCGGCTGCGCCTGCGCGGTCAAGTGGAGCGCTCTGTACTTCGTACCGGTCTTCGCGCTGCTGGTGATCCTCTGGGAGGTCGGCGGCCGCCGCTCGGCGGGGGTCCGCCGGCCCTGGCGGGACACAGTGCTCGACGAGCTGCCCTGGTTGGTCCTCGCCGGTGTGCTCATGCTGGCCACCTATGTCGCCACCTGGTCGGGCTGGCTGCTCACCGACGACGGCTACTACCGGCTCGCGTCGGCCTACCCGAGCGCCCCGCTCAGCGACCGCCCGGTGATCGGGCCGCTGATCAACCTCTTCGAATACCACCGGGCGGCGTACGGCTTCCACGCCCAGCTCGACGACGCGCACAAATACCAGTCGTGGCCGTGGCAGTGGCTGCTGCTCGGCCGGCCGGTGGCGTTCCACTGGTCCGGTGACGGCGCCTGCGGCGCACCGACCTGCGCCTCCGAGATCCTGCTGCTCGGCACCCCACTGCTCTGGTGGTCGTTCCTGCCCGCCCTGGCGGCGCTGGCCTGGCTGGGTCTGGCCCGCCGCGACTGGCGGGCCGGCGCGATCCTGCTGACCGTGGCGGCCGGGCTGCTGCCCTGGTTCTGGTTCGCCCTCGACGGCCGCACGATGTTCTCGTTCTACGCCGCGCCGGCGCTGCCGTTCCTGGTGCTTGCCGTGGTGTACGTGCTCGGCGCGCTGATCGCGCCCGCCGGGGGTGACGTGGGTGAGGTGGCGCCGCTGGTGCCCGGCGACCCGAGCTACGAACGTCGACTGGTGGGCAGCATCGCGGCCGGGGCGTATGTGCTGCTGGTGGGGCTCTGCTTCGCGTACTTCTATCCGATCTTCGTCGGCAAGGTGATTCCGTACTCGGACTGGCTGTCCCGGATGTGGCTCGACGGTCGGTGGATATAAGCACCGACAGGCGACGCGCCGCACAGCGCGACGAAGAAGGGCCCGCACGCCGAAGCGTGCGGGCCCTTCTGTGACCCTGCGGGCACTGCGACCGTGCGGGCACTGTGACCGTGCGGGGCCTTTCGACAAAGACGCGCGCCCCGATCGCCTGCCACGGGGGAAGCGGGCGATTGGGGCGCGCATGAAGAGCTTAACCACCGCGCACCACCGGCACAACGGGTCAACTTGGGTCAGATTTCCGACGGATGGTGGCCGGGCCGACTCGTACCCGCCTGCAGTTGACCGAGGGTGACCTGGCGTGGACCCAGAGCGCGGAAAAGCAAGGTCGGAGGTGGTCATCGACCTGGCCGGAGGCACCGGGGTCCGATCCACGCCCACCCAGACGATCATCCAAAGTGGATCTCACTACACTGCGGGCCGTGATCAACTTCAGACGATCGACGGCGGTCCTTCTCGGGCTGCTGGCGACCACCGCACTGGCCGGGCCCGCCCCGGCGCAGGCCGACGACGAGCCGGTGCCCGAGCCGCCCCGGGTCGAGCTGGTGCTCGACGTCAGTGGCTCGATGCGCGCCGCCGACATCGACGGGCGCAGCCGGATCTCCGTTGCCCAGCAGGCCTTCAACGAGGTCGTCGACGCGCTGCCGGCGGAGACCCAGCTCGGCATCCGGGTGCTCGGCGCGACCTACCGCGGCAAGGACAAGAAGGTCGGCTGCCAGGACACTCAGCAGATCGTGCCGGTCGGCCCGGTGGACCGGTCCGCGGCCAAAGCTGCCGTGGCGACGCTGCGGCCGACCGGGTTCACACCGGTCGGCCTCGCACTGCGCTCCGCCGCGGAGGACCTGGGCCGAGGGGCCACCACCCGACGGATCGTGCTGATCACCGACGGCGAGGACACCTGCTCCCCGCCGGACCCGTGCGAGGTGGCCCGGGAGCTGGCCGCCCAGGGCACCAGCCTGGTCGTCGACACCCTCGGTCTGGCCCCCGACGAGAAGGTCCGAAAGCAGCTGCTCTGCATCGCCAGCGCGACCGGCGGCACCTACACCGCCGCACAGAGCGCCGAGGAGCTGACCGGACGGATCAAACAGCTCGTCGAGCGGGCCGGCGACACGAACACCCCCGCCCCGACGGTGGTCGGCGGCACGAACGTCTGCGACTCGGCGCCGCTGCTCGCCCCCGGCGTCTACGCCGACCGGGAGGCCTTCTCCGAGCACCGCTACTACCGGGTGCCGGTACGCCCCGGGCAGGAGCTGCGCGCGTCGGTGAGCATGGCGCTGGACCGAGGAGTGAACCGGGACTACGGGGTCCTGCTAAGGGCCACCGCAGCGGACGGCCGGGAACTGGTTCGCGGCGCTGACGCCGGCAGCGGGCGGGCCGATGTGCTCTCCGCCGGGCTGCGCTGGTCGGCCAGCGCCGACGACGAGGATGCCGCGAAGGCCGAGGAGAGTTCCGCGCCGGTCGTCGAACCCACCACCGTCTGCCTGGTGGTGAGCAACTCGTTCGCCCCGCGCCCCGGCACTGCGGCCACCCCGGGCATGCCTGTGGAGTTGACCATCGACGTGGTCGCCGCCGCACCGGCACCGGACGGCCCGGACCTCGGTCGAGGCTGGGTGCTGCTCGCCCTGCTCACCGTCGCCGGGCTGCTCACCGGCCTGATCGCCGGGCTGCTCACGCGCTGGTGGGTCGCCACCTGGAGGGAGAACTGATGCGTACCGCCCTGTTCCGATCGCTGGCGGCGCTGCTCGCCGCCGGCGGGGCCGCGCTGCTCCCCGCCTCGGCCGTCGCCGCCCCGAGCCCCTCCCCGGGCGCCACGCCGGTGAATCGGGCCGGCACGTCGTTCCTCAGCGCCACCCCGATCGCCGCGGGGCAACCGGTACGGGTGGACGCGTCGATCGGCGACCACCTCTACTGGGCGTTCCCGGCGAAAGCCGGCCAGGTGCACGAGATCACCGCCACCGTCACCTTCCCGAAGGGGCGCAGCGGCGCCTCCACCTGGACGGTCGACGTGTTCGACGGGCTGCGCCGGCGGCAGGCGTGCACGGCCGGGGCACAGACCCCGACCGTGGACGCCAAGGCGTCGAGCGTGGCGCTGGGCTGCACGTTGCGCGAGGTACGACCGTGGGCGGAGCCCTGGTCGGCCGATCCACTGCCCGGCACGTACGTCATCAGGCTCTCCGTGATCGATCTGCCCGAGCCGGATCTGGGCGCACCGATCGACGTGGACCTGCTGGTCGGCACGGTCGCCGACCGGGGCGCCTCGGCCGACGACGGTGAGTTGGCAGCGCCGCTGGTGCCGAACACCAAGGCGGGCACGGTGCTCAACGCCGTACCCGTGGCGGACCCGGAAGCTGGCGACGACGGTGACTCGCTGGCGGACTGGTTGCCGAATCTCGGCTCGCGGTGGGTCTGGACCGCCATCGGCGGCGTGCTCGCCGCGGTGGCCGGCGTCGTCGGCTTCGCGGTGACCAGGCGGCCCCGGCGTCGCTGAACCGCCCCGCTGGTGGCCCTGCCCGAAGGTGGGGCCACCAGCGGCTCAACCCCGGCGGGAGCCGCGTGGCAACCAGCCGATGAACCGACTCTGGAGCGACATCACCGGCGCGGCGCGCAGATCCTCCGTGGCGGCGGCGAGACAGGAACCCAGATAGACGCTGAGCATCGCGCGGTCACTCCCGTACTCCGCCAGCAGCCGACTGCGCTTCGTCGCGCACGGCCACTCGTCGCCGCAGGAGCCGCAGCTCCAGCAGGGGGTCTTCGGGGCATGATCGTCCACCCGCACCCCCGACCGTTCCGCACCATCGGTCATCGCACGTCCTTCCAGATGTCCACGGGACTGGTGGCTGCCCTGCCCGACCAGTTCTTGATGGTGGTCCCCCCGGAGCCATCAGGGAGGGCGCGCTGCACGTCCCTCCGGTGTTACATCTTTGCGGTACCTTCTCCCGTCGTGGGAGTCGGAAATCTGACGGTTGACAGGAGCCGCTGCTCCCACCGACCAGTAGGCTGCCGCGATGCGTGACCTGCTGCCGTCGACAGTCGCCGTGGCCGTGGCCGGGCCGGACGACTGGGTCGGCGAACTGCTCCCCGCCGAGCAGGCGTGCCTCAGCGAGCGGGCCGTGCAGACCCGTCGGCGGGACTTCGCCGCTGGGAGGGCCTGCGCCCGTCGGGCCATGACCGGTCTCGGCCTGCCACCGACCGCCGTGCCGGCCGCCCCCGACCGCGCGCCCGTCTGGCCGGCCGGGGTGGTCGGCACCATCACCCACACCACCGGCTACTGCGCCGCCGCGGCGGCGCTCACCACCGATGTCCGATCCGTCGGAATGGACGCCGAGCAGCACCACGAGGTCGATCCGGGAGTACGCAGAATGGTGCTGCTGCCCGAGGAGGAGGCCCTCTGCGCACGGCTGCCCGGCGACATCTCCTGGCCGGTCGTCCTGTTCAGCGCCAAGGAGACCGTCTACAAGGTGTGGTACCCGGTGGTCGGGACGTGGCTCGGCTTCCGTGATGCCCAGCTCGACGTCGACCCGGACGCCGGCACGTTCACGGCCCGCATCGCACCGGCCCGGGTGGACGCTGCGGCGGTCGAGGCTCCGCCGAAAACCATCGTCGGCCGGTTCGTGGTCGCCGGCGGGCTGGTCCGCACCGCCGCAGTGCTCCCACTGGGCTGATTCCCGGACACCGTCCAGGCTGACCGGATAGAAGCGAGGGTCGCCGCCGACGGTGGGACGGAATCCGGCGCGGCGACCGGGCGATCGGCCACGCACGGTAGCGTCGGCGGGTTCCCGAACCGCACGTACCGAGGCGTCAAGGAGTACGGTGACCCACCCCCAGCCCCCCGCCGGGCCGCAGGACCCCCAGCACCCGAACCCGGAGCCACCGACGCAGCCGTCCCCCGCGACACAGCCGCAGTCCACTGTCGAGTCGACGGGTTCGCAGACACCACTGCCGCCCAGCCCGTGGTCCGCGGCGGGGAGCGCGTCGCAGCCGCCGTTCTCGGGCACCGCGTACCCGACGGCCGGCGGTGGGTACGTCGGCGCTGGCGGAGGTCACCCGGCAATCGGCGGGCCGGGTCATCCACTCCTCGCACCACCGGCGGCGCCGACGCAGGGCTCCAAGAGGACAGTCGTGGCCGTCGCCATCACCGCGGCCGTCCTCACCCTCCTCAGCTGCGCCGGCGCCATCGTGGCGGTCGTCATCGGCGCCAACCGGGCCGCGGACAAGGTGACCGAGGCACGCCCCACCCCCGCGGTGACCCGGGGCACCGCGCAGCCGTCGGCCAAAGCCCCCTCGTCGACGGCCAGCGGCGACACTCGCAACATGGCACCCGGAGACACCCTGGTCATCGATGGTGACGGCGGCACCATCGAGATCACCGTGACGAAGTTCAGCACCGCCACCAAGCCGTGCGCTCCCTACGGCCTCAAGCCCGACGAGGGCATGTACGTGATCGCCGACGTGACACTGACCGTCACCAAGGGCACCGCTTCGGCGAACCCGCTCTTCTTCGAGTGGGTGGCCGCCGACGGCACCGAGGCCAACGCGATCGCCGGGGCCTTCTCCGGATGCGGCAAACCGATGCCCCCCGCCGACGATCTGACCGCCGGCACCAGGCGCACCGGCAGCGTGGTGTTCGACGTACCCGACACGTCGGGGGTGCTGGAGTACCAGCACAGGTTCGAGACCGCCGGCTCCTGGAAGCCGTGACGCGCTGACACGACGTGAGGCCGGCCCCTACGGGCCGGCCTCACGCTGTCGCGAGTCGGTGGGTCAGCAGCCGGTCCAGCGCGCCGGCCCGGCGCTACCGACGATGGTCCCGTTGTCCGTGATCCCACTCGGCTGGGCGTCGACCGGGGCGTCGAGCACCTCGACCGTGCCCGGACGGGCAGCCGGCCAGCGCAACCCGACATACTCCCCGTCGACGATGTCCGAGCCGTAGCCGACGATGTCACCGGCATCGTTGATGGCGGAGACGACGATGCCGGTGGACGGCAGCACCGGCAACTGCTCGAGCTTGCCGTCGCGGTAGATCCACGGCTGGCCGATGCCGGTGCCCGGCGCCGAACCGTTGCCGATCACGACGCCGCCGGCGTTGATGTCGACCGGCTCAGCCATGGCCGGCACCTCGACTTCGGTGACCCGCTGCCCGTCCCAGAACAGCAGCAGGTACTGGTTGTCGATCTCGGCACGCCGAAGGGCGGTGCCCGCGACGTAGCCCGAGCGCGTCCGGACGGTGACTGACACCGGTTGCACAGCTGAATGGGCTTCACGGTTGGGCACTGTCGCCGAAGCGACAAAGTGGAGCTGCCGGACCTGTCGCCGGCGTCGTCAGTAGGCGTAGCGAGCGAGAAGGTACACGCGGAGCTGCCTGCCGTCGCGCACCACCACCACGTCTCCGGTCACGACGTCCCCCTCGCGTCGGTAGACCTGGTAAGACGGCGCGTCGAAGCGCCACCCGATCGTGCCCGGAATGGCCGCGGCGGGAAGCGGGAAACCGGGATCGGTCGGTGCCATCGTCGATGGCTCTGCCGGTACGGCGGCCCAGCCGTCAAGGATCCGGTCCAGGCATCCCTGGGACGTGGTGAAGTGCAGGTACAGCTGGCCCATCGGTCCGGTCATGTCCTCGGCGTTGCTGTACCGGAGGCCGTCCACGTCACACGGCAGGCTGACCTCGTAGTGCGGCAGTATGTCGTCCTCGAAGTCGCCCCGGGTCACACCGAACAGCCCGTCCGGGTGCCGATAGGGCCTCGGACCCCAGAAGTGCGCGGGCGGGTAGAGCGCCACCGCCAATCCGGCGATCACCAGCAGGATCGTGCCCCAACGCCAGAGCCGCGTCCTGGTTCTCCGAACCGTCGAAGCCATCTCGGGCTGCTCGGCCTCGGTCGTGGGGGTGGTCAGGCGAACCTCTCGGCGAGGAACGAACAGCACCTCCCGTACGACCGGCCGGAACAGCGTCGCGGTATCGGCGATGAACCGGAGCCGGCCGACACCGAGCAGACGCAGCGCGGCGCCGTGCCCGTAAGCGACCACGACGACGGCGCCGAGCAGCAACGCCCACCACCCTGCGGCCAACGCCGCCCGTACCGGTCGGCTGCGCCCGTCCCATGCCTCGCGTAACCGCTCGGTGTGGAACGGCACGTGCCTCTGCTCGTCGGTCAGGATGCGGGCGCCCACGTCCGTGAGCAGCGGATCGGCCGTACCGTCACGAACGGATCGGTAGTAGCGCAACGCGACCACCTCGGCGACCATCAGCGTCATCAGTTCCAGCCGCAACCCCAGGGCGCGCCGAATCGCCACGAAGACCCGGTCGGTCCAGTGGCCGTCAATGACATCCCCGCCCGTGCTGAGCAGCAGTTGCTTGAGGAGACGGGCGTGGTTCTGCTCCTCGGCGACGAACAGTCGCACCGCCGCCAGGTAGCTCGGATCACCAGCACTGGCGCTCTTCCGGATAAGGTTCGCGCCGTCGCCGTCCTCACCGGCCTGGAATCTCTGCAGGCTGCGAATGAGTGCTCGCGACAGTGGACTCCCCTCGTCCCACGGTGGATCCGGCTCCTCTCGGCGACGCTCGGCGTTCTCGGTGAACTCGCGTACCCAGGTCTCGAATCCCATGTCGTTTCCCCCGTTCTTCCACAATCGTGGAGCTACCGCCCCCACGCCTCGGCGTCGGTGACGACCGGCCGGCCGGCGCGTACGGATTCTTCGATGGCGAGGCTGATCAGGTGGTCCTGGCAGGCTTCGGCGAGGGGATACGGGGCCGGGCCCTCCTCCCGCGCCCACGCACCGGTGCGGGCCACGATGTCGGCCACCGCGATGTCGTCGTCGGACATCCCACTGCCGACGAACGGGTTGCGATAGACCACGTCGCCGTCGAAGCTGATGTGCTTCAGGTCGAGCCCTTCGAGGTTGAGGTCGAGACCGGTCTGGCGTCGGCTCAGCGACGACTCCACCGGCGTGGTGGGGTCGACCAGGCGGACGACCCGGTCATCCACCAGCTCACCGCGCGTACCCCGCACCACCAACCGGCGGGTCCGCAGCGGGTTCCACCACTGGTTGTCGGTGAAGTCGTACAAACCCATCCGCCCGCCGAAGTCGATTGTCGCGAGAGTCGTGGAGAGCTGCTGCGGGGTGTCGTCACCGCTCCAGCCAGCCGGCGACAGCGGGTTGGCCAGCGGCGCGACGAAGGCGCGCGCGCTGACCTCGGCGCTCTCGTGACCAACCCCGAGCAGGCCACGGATCAGCGACACCGCGTGGTACAGGTGGGTGGAGGAGATCTGCACCGACGTCGGCTCGCCGAGCACCCCGGCACGGACCACCGCCAGGCGGGCCGCGTGTCCCGGCATCAGCAGGTACTGCTCGGCGACCTGCACCAGACCGCTGCCGCCGACGTCCGCCCACAGTGAGCGCAGCCCGGGCAGGTCGGGGGCGGGCGGCGTCTCGGCGAGCACCGGCACGCCGGCCGCGACCAACTCGCGGGTCACGTCGGGAGTCACCGGCCAGGGCACCGACACGATGACGAAGTCCGGTCGCTCGTGGGCCAGCAGGTCGGCCGCCGTGCGGAAGGTCGGCACGCCCCACTCGGCCGCCACCTCGGCACCACGCGATTCGGTACGCGTCACCACCCCGGTAACCCGCATCCGCTCGGGCAGCAGTCGAGCCAGTCGCAGGAAGAACTCACCCCGCCAGCCACTGCCGACGATGCCGAACCGGGTCTGGGCCACCGAAGTCATCTGGGCTCCTCACGTAGAGGTCCGGATGCTAACCGTTCCGGGGCCACCTTCTTCGCTACGGTTGTGCTGATGACCATCGACCCGTTGCGCGCCGCACCCGTGCTGGTGCCCGATGCGGGACCGCCCCTGGATTACTACCTCGTCCTACCTCGACCCGACGGCCGCGTACCGATGGCCACTGTGGAGGGCATCCTCGTCGAGGAGTTCACCCGCCACCACGACTTCAGCACGACGGGGCTGGACAGCGCAGGCTGGACGCCGGAGGTCGGCTGGTGGAGCTCCGCCGCGCTGTGCCGCGCCATGCGCACCGACCCCGAGCTGCTGTCGCGGGTGGTCCCCGCCTCCCGCTGGGAGGCCGAGGAGGCCTACCGCTCGCTCGGTGGTGGGCGACTGCCGGACGAGTCGCTGCTCCGTACGCACTTTCTCGACCATCACCCGATCGCCAGCGCTCCACCGCTGCGGCTCGGCCCCGCACACCCGCCGGCCGGCTTCCACGAGCGGCGGGTGTACCGCGTCCTCTTCGCCAAGGATCTCCACGCCGAGCAGCTGAGGAGCCTGCGGACAGCCTGGCGGACACCGGCGGGCGGCACGAGCGCGTCCGCCGCGAGCGGTCGTCTCGACACGGGTGCGGACCAGATCACCTGGGAACTGCGGCGGGCCGGCCATCACCTCGCCTGGTGTCTCGACGTGACCGTCCTGCTGACCACCGATGCGGCCGAGGCTGTGGGCGTGACTCTGAGCGACCTGACCAACGTCCTACGACAGCACGGCTTGATACCCGTGACGACCGAACGCTTCTCCTAGCGTGGGCCACCGACCACCGGACTGCCCGACAAGACTGGAGGCTCGGATGTCAGTCGATCTTGAGGCAACACTGGCCAGACCCATCTCGCTCGCCGAGATGGTGACCGCCGCGCAGGCCACCCTGGCCGAGCTGCTCGGCCTGGACACGACGCCTGAGCTGAGCGTGTTCACCGACCGACGTTACGAGCAGGGACGCCGCGTCGCTTCCGGCCGCCGCCTCGACGAGGCCGAACTGCGGTCGACCACCATCGGCGACCCGTTGGAACGCGAGCCCAACGGAATGCCGGCCTCGATCCACCTTGAGATCGGTGTCTCGGGCTTCGCGGACGGTGCCTGGCTCCTGGTCATCGACCACGAGACCGAGACCGGCGGTGTCCCGGAGGCCGTCTTCAGCCCCTACCGCACGTGTGTGAGTGTCGTGGTAGCGCTGGCCATGGCACTTGCCGTCGCCGACCTCACCGGCGGCGAGTTCACCGACGACCAGATCCAGCTGCTGCGGCCAGGCCACACCCACCCGCGCCATATCGTCACGGCGACTCGACTACCACGGGAGTCGGGGGACTTTGCCCAGAGGTGCGAGCGCTACCTTCGCCAGTTCGCGCATCTCGGCGGGTGGCCGCGCGATGTGTCAATGGAGCGCAGGGCCTGATACCGGTGACGACGCCCAGGACGGCCGCCACCGGGACCATCCAGGCCGCCACGAGCAACAGCTTCCGCAGGTCACCGAGCCGACAGTAGGGGTGGCCGACCACCTGCCGATCCGAGGGGACCCGGGAGCAGCGGATGCTCACGTACGATCCGTTTCCGCGTGTTCCGGCAGGGGGGACGGAAGCTGTGCAGACCGACGAACGGCCCGCCAAGAGCAATGGCAGCGAGGATCACGTCGGCCGTCACCGGAGGGTCGTTGGCACGGCGGTGGGCGTCACCGTCGCCCTCGCGCTCGTTGGCGGCATCCTCCTCAGCCGCCGCGTGCCCGACCAGGCCACGACCCAATCCCCGGCCGCGAACACGGCGCCGGCCGCAGCGCCGCCAGTGACGTCGGCCATCGGCTGGAATGCGGCGCTGGTCGCCCGCAACGACACCACCATCACCGTGTACGCCAGCCTCGCCGACATGCGCTGCAAGGATGTCGTGCAACCACAGGCCACGGTCACCGAGCAGACGGACACCCAGGTCGTCGTCGCGGTCAACGGTCGCATCATCGACGCCAACGACTGCTCGACCAGCGGCATCCGGATGCCCCTCGTCGTGTCGCTTCAGAAGCCCCTCGGCGATCGGGTCCTCCGCGACGCCGCCAGTGCTCTGCCACCACCGACCTTCTCCGAACGCGAGCTGCCGGACCTGGCCTCCGACAAAAGGTGGAGTCCACATTCGAGTCACTGCGATGAGGGCTTGTGTCAGGGCTACAACGGCCCGAACGGCTCGACGCTGTTCACGGGTGCGGGCCGCACGGTCGGAGGGGAATCATCGGCAGCCGTCGGCACCGTCTCCATCGGCTCACGCGAGGGCACCATCACCGGCAGGCCGGAACTCTCCTGGCAGGTGCGGTGGGAGGTCGGGGACGTGACCTACTCGCTGAGGCTGACGCCCACCGAGGGCGGGACTTTCAGCCTGAAGGAGTTCCGGGCAGAACTCGCCAGGCTGAGGTGGACCTGACCTGGCGAGCTGGATGGCCCCGACCCGCCGACCGTTGCCACACAAGATCGGAAAAGGCCGTCTCCGATTAGCGGAAACGGCCTTTGACCTGGTTGACCAACTTCCCTGGACAGCACACCTAGGCGGTGAACCACCCCGCGGCCGGGACACGGCGGTAATCCGGCCGGCTCGCCCACACCTGGCTCCACGCCCGCTCCTGCGTCGAGTCGAGAGGTCCGTGCCGGGCGGCGTCAGCGTGTTCGCGCAGCAAACGGTGCAGCCCTGACGCCGCCTCGACGTCCCCTGCGCTGATCTCGTGCAGGCCCTCACGGTCCGCGACAGGGGCGCGCATCGCGGCATGAGGGCGCCTGCGTGGCATGATCACGTCATCGGCTAAGTCCGTGCGGCAGACCGCTGAAAAATTCGCTCGAAATCCGCCGTTATGGGCTTCCTGATGAAGCGGAGCGGTCGGTGACCACCACCGCCAACCGGTCGAAATGGGGTTCACAGGGGAGGCACTGATGACGGAGTGGCCGGATCCGACGGTGTATCTGCCGTACATCGTGGAGATCGAGCAGGAAGATGGCGAGGTTCGGTCGTACCCGGCCCATTTCGTGACGATGACACCGGACTTCGTCTTCGTCCGTGATCCGGCTGGCGGGTCGGCGAGTCTTCCGACGCGCTCGGTGCGTTCGATCAGGGTCGCGGTGCAGGATCTGCCGGCAGACCATGACTCGTTGCGGGCCGAATATCCCAACGCCTATCAGCCCTGGCACCCGTTGGACGAATTGAGCCTCGAAGACATGCACAAGTCGAGGGGGACGTTCGCGTACGCGCAGCTGCGCCGCCGCCCTCCGGCGCATCTCGTCATCAAGGCGCGCGAGCGGGGCTACGACCCCACCGCCATGCTGAACGCCATCGAGAACGAGTCAGAACCCGAGCCGCACTCGTTGGAGGCGCTATATGCGAGGCGCTCCGCTGGGAACGACTACCTCGTCATCGTCAAGCCGGGAACCGATCCCTATCAAATACTCAGTCGGCACCAGCTTTCGCCCAACAACTTGTACCGCATCGGCGCCTCTTGGGGATTCGGCGCCAGGCTGACCGGCCTGCAGTTGGAACAGTCGCCGAGGGCCGGGGTTCCGGCACTTTCCGAAGACTCCGACATCGATCGCGTCGAGCCCGACCCCGAACGGCTTGCACCGCATTTCCGTGCTCCTCAGGAACGACGCGTCGATGGTGAGTACATAGTCCTCGTTCGTTGCAGCGGTGATCCGCTCACCGTCGCCGCGCGAGCCGGGGTCTCCCCGAGCAGAGTGTTCGACTTCATCAACAGCTTCTCCGCTGACATGACTGACGCTCAGGTTCGAACTCTGCGCCGGGACCCCGACGTGGTGGAGATCGAGGACAATGCGACTGTCGAACTGGACGACTGATCGTGCGGCTGGGCTGATGTCTGACTCCGCCACGATGATGGGCGGAGTGCGCTTGCAGCCGACGATGCGCTGTTCTCGGCATGTGAGTGCGCCTAGGCGCTCAGTGTCACCCTCGCGGCGGACCTGGCGCGACGCGGCCGGTTGGCCCGATGAGGGCACCTTCCACTCTCTGCGGCACTACTTCGCCACCCGCCTGATCACCTCGGGTGCCGATCCCACCGACGTGCAGAACGCGCTGCGGCACTCCAGCCTGCGGATCACGCTGGAAACCTACGTCCACTGGTGGCCGAAGAAGGACCCCCGCCGCAACATCATCAGCGGGGCTCTGCGCGACGCGAGCGCCAAACGAAAACGAGGCCCGAAGGCCTCGAATTCTCGCTGATTTGTGCCGGATCTGTGCCCGCCGATCTTGGTCGGCGGGTTTCCCCAGGTAGTACGTCGTGCTGGTGGAGCTGAGGGGATTTGAACCCCTGACCCCCTCGATGCGAACGAGGTGCGCTACCAGTCTGCGCCACAGCCCCCCACCGGCGAGCCGGCTTCGGTCCCACCCGGCTTACACCGGGCGGGCCGGCAGCAAGGCTAACAGGTCGTCGGTCCTCACCGCGAATCCGCCCCCGGCGCGGCGCTCCGACCCTCCGGCTTGATCCACTCGCCTTCCCGAAAATCGGGGCATCCGGGACGCCACGACACCCCGACTTCCAGAAACCCGAGTCGATCAAGCCGGGAGCACGACCGAACCAGGCCGAGTCGGGCCAGGCCACGCCAGGCCACGCCAGGCCACGCCAGGCCACGCCAGGCCACGCCAGGCCGCGCCCGACCACGCCAGGCCACGCCCGACGAGGCCAGGCCACGCGCGGCCAGACCACGCCCGGCCGTCGCCGGATCAGGCGCCGCGGCCGGCCTCGTAGGGGCGTCCGCGTAGGCCGCCCGAGCGCCGGTACGAGACCGACCCGCCGTTGACTGCCGCCGGCAGGTCTCCCGGGCGGTCCAGGCCCATCGCGGCTCGGCGTACCCCCTCGCGTTGGGCGGCCAGGCGGCGTTGCGCCTCCCGGCGGGCCGCTGCCCGGCGGGCCTGTTCCCGGCGCACCTCGGCCTGCCGGGCGGCCAACCAGGCCGCCTCGCGGGCCCGGGCGCGGCGGCGACGACGCCCAGCGAGGGCCTGACCGCGCAGGTGGACGACGTACGTGGCCAGGAGCAGGAAGGTGACCGAGAAGCCGATCCAGAAGCCGGGGCTGACGAACAGCACGCCGACCAGCTCGACGACGTTGAGGAGCAGCAGCGCGGCGAGCACCCGCCTGCGCCGGTACACGGCGGGGGTGTGCTGTCGGCGCGGCGGCGGGCGGCGGCGGGACCGCTTGGGTGCGGGTGGCACGGCGCGCAGCCGACCGGAGCGGCGGGCGGCCGGGGGCGCGGAGACCGGCGCACCCAACACCCCCGTAGTCGCGTTCTCACTGAGGGTGACGACCAGCGAGCGCGGTGGGTGGACGGGTTGCCGTCCGGGCACAGTGCGGCGCCGTCGGCGGCGCTGGAGCACCCGCGCCGTCGACTGCGCCCGCTCCGCCACCAGCCGCTCGGTGGCGTCGTACCGGCGGACCAGCGCCGGGGCCAGGGCGAGCAGGCCGGCGGCGGCGAGGACGGCGAGGAGCACCGAGGTCGGCACCCTCACCCCTCCCGTCACCGAATTCGTCGCAACCGCCACCGAACCGCAGGATCTTCCACCGATCGCGCCTTGGTGCGTGGATCGTCCGGCCGGGGAGCGCTTGCCGCAGCTTGCAGTTACTTGAGGTTACGGCGCGCCGACCGGGATGCCACCGCGCCGCGCCGATCCCGCCCGTGGGACGACTCAGCGGGCGTCGGCGCGTACCCGGTGCCAGCGGGCCAACAGGCCGCCCTCGGCGGCGATCTCCTCGCTCGTCATCGCGTATCCGATGTGGTCACGCCAAGCGCCGTCGATGTGCATGTAGCGCACGTGGTACGACTCCTCGCGGAAGCCCAGTTTCTCCACCACCCGCCGGGACGGCCGGTTCTCCGGACGGATGTTGACCTCCACCCGGTGCAGACCGCCCGGGCCGAACGCGTGGTCCACGGCGAGCGCGAGCGCCGTCGGGATCACACCTCGGCCGGCGACCCGGGCGTCCACCCAGTAACCGACGTAGCCGGAGCAGAGCGCCCGCCGCACGATGCTGCCGACGTTGATGTGCCCGACCAGCCGGTCCCGGTCGGCCTCGCGCAGACAGACCGCGAACGGCATTCCCTCACCCTCACGGGCGGAACGACGCTGGTCACGGTGCACCCAGCGGAACGCGGCCGGCGAGTTGAGGTCGTCCCAGGCGCCGGGCAGCGATGATTCCCAGGGTGCCAACCAGGCCCGGTTGGCCCGCCGTATCTCCGACCATGCCGCCGCGTCGGAGCGCCGGTAGGGCCGAAGCAACACCGGGCCGTCCGCCAACTCCACCGGCCAGCCCGGTGCCCGCGGGGGTCCGAAGAGACTCACCCGCACAGTCTCCCGCGCGGGACCGTGTCGCGCGCAAGTGGACCCACCGCGTGGACCCGATGACCGCGCGGCGCCCGAGTGGCCAGCCGGCGGATCGACCGGGTCACCGTCACCGGCGGCGGTCCAACAGCAGGACGTCCACCGTGGAACCGGCGGCGGCCGTGGTGACCCGCTCGCCGAGCACCAGCAGGCCATTCGCCTCGGCCAGCCCGGAGAGCGTGAACGGCCCACCGCTGAGAGGCTGGACCGTGTATCCACCGCCGCGTCGCTCGGCGACGTGCGCCGGCCGGAACTCGCGCAGCCCCGTCGGCGACGACACAGTCTCCAGCAGGTGCGCCCGCACGCTGGGTCGGAACACCGGCTCGGCGCCGGCGAGCAGTTGGATGGCGGGGCGGGCCAGCACCTCGAAACCGATCAGCGCGGCGCCCGGGTCGCCGGGCAGGCAGACCACCGGCACCTCCTCGGCGCCGACGGTGCCGAACCCGAGCGCGGTGCCGGGATAGAGCGCCACGTCGGTGAACGTGACCGGCCCGGCCCGGCCGCCCTCGCGGCGGGACAGGATCCGGCGCACCATGTCTCCGGGGCCGGTGCCGGTGCCCCCGGTGGTGATGATCAGGTCGGCGCGCAGGGTCTGGTCCTCCAGCAGCCCGCGCAGCCCCTCCGGGTCGTCGTCGCAGATCCCCACCCGGTACGCCAGTGCGCCCACCTCGGCCGCGGCGGCGGTCAACGCGTGCGAGTTCGCGTCCACCACCTGCCCGGGCTGACTGCCCCGACCCACGTCTACCAGTTCGTCGCCGGTGGCCACGATGACCACCCGTGGGCTGGGCCGGACCACCACGTGCCCGATGCCGGTGGCGGCGAAGACAGCGACCAGGGCCGGCGAGACGTACGTGCCGGCGCGGGCGAGCAGAGTGCCGACGGGTAGTTCCTCACCAGCTCGGCGTACCCCGTACCCCCGTTTGGGGGTGCGGAAGATCTCCACAGCGGCCATGCCCTGGTCGGTCCACTCCACCGGAACCACCACGTCCGCAGCGACCGGCAGCGGCGCTCCGGCGGCCACCGAGAAGCACGAACCCGGGGTGAGCCGGACCGGCCGCCAGCTCGCGGCACCCAGATCGCCCACCACGTTGAGCCGGATGGTCCGGCCGCCGGGCGTGCCGGAGGGGGCCGGGACGTAGCTCGGGCCCCGACCCCCTCCGGAAATGTCCTCCCAGCGGGCCGCGTAGCCGTCCACGGCAGCCTGATCGAAGGCCGGGAAGGCGTGCGGCGCGACGACGTCCTCGGCGAGGACGTTGCCGTGCGCCTGGGTGAGTTCGAGGTCGAGTGGCGGCAGCGCGCGTAACCTGCGCAGCACGCTGCCCAGGTAGTCGGCGAGCGGCGTCAACTCGTTCGCGGCCGCCTCGGCGTCGGCCGTCGCGGTCATGTACCAGATCCGCCCGCCGCGTCGGCCTTGACGAAGTCGGCCAGCCACGAGCGGAACTCGCTGCCCAGGTCCTCGCGCTCGGCGGCGATCTGCACCACCGTCTGCAGGTAGCCCAGCGGCATGCCGGTGTCGTAGCGCGTGCCCCGGTAGACGATCGCGTGCACCGGGGTGCCCTCGGTGCGCAGCAACTCCATCGCGTCGGTCAGCTGGATCTCGCCGCCGCTGCCCGGCTTGGTCCGCCGGATCGCGTCGAAGATCTTGCCCGGCAACACGTAGCGGCCGAGCACCGCGAGGTTGCTGGGCGCGTCCTCCGGCTGCGGCTTCTCCACCATCCCGGTCACCTTGACGACCTCACCGATGTCGGTCAGCTCCGACTCGGCGGGTTCGACGGAGGCGATGCCGTACCGCTTGGTCTCGGCCGGGTCGACCTCGAAGAAGGCGAGCACCACACCGCCCGTGCGGGCCTGAAGCTCCAGCATCGCCGGCAGCAGCGGCTCCGACGGCTTGACGAACTCGTCGCCGAGCAGCACCGCGAAGGGCTGGTCGCCGACGTGCGACTCGGCGTACCCGACGGCGTGGCCGAGCCCGAGCTGCTCGGGCTGCCGGACGGTGTAGATCTCGGCCAGCTCACTGGGGCGACGCACCGCGGCCAGCCGCTCGGTGTCACCCTTCTCCTCCAGCCTGGTCTCCAGGTCTGGGCGACGGTCGAAGTGGTCCACCATCGACGTCTTACCCCGACCGGTGATCAGCAACACGTCACCGATGCCGGCCTGGGTGGCCTCCTCGACGATGTACTGCAGAACCGGCCGATCCACCACCGGCAGCAGCTCCTTGGGCACCGCCTTGGTGGCTGGCAGGAACCGGGTGGCCAGTCCGGCGGCCGGGATGACGGCCTTGACCGCCAGGGGACGGCCAGTTGCGGCGACCGTCGATGAGGGGTTCGCTGAGTGCTCCGACATGCCGCGAGACTATCGGCCACGGCTCTGTCGCGGCGGGTGTGGCCCAGAAGACGCGCCGCCACCCGGCCCCGGTCGGGCGGCGTCCGGGCCGGCCCGCGCCCCGCCGGTCGCGCTGTCCGGGCCATCACCGGCCGGTTCCGGCCGCGCGTGCGCCGCAGATGATTCCGGTACGCCCACAGCCGGCTCCGACCGGGCGGGCCCGCCCGGCTCCCGGATGACCTGTGCGGGTTGACCGGCGCGCGGCAGCCCGTCGGGTGGACTGACCGCGCAGGCGAGCACCGGTATCTCCCGCGTCGGCACGTCCGGGCGCACCTCGGCGACCCGGTACGTGTCGCGGCCGGCCGCCTTGGCCGCGTAGAGCGCGTCGTCGGCGGCCTCCAGCACCTCCCGCCCGGTGCTGCCGTTGTCCGGGTAGACGGCGATGCCCACCGACACGGTCACCAGGACCGGCCCGGCGTACGCCTCGACGGCGATCGGCGTCTCGCGAACCGCCGCGCCGAGTCGCTCGGCCACGATCGCCGCGCCCCGCGCGTCGGTCTCCGGCAGCAGCAGCACAAACTCCTCACCGCCCTGCCGGAAGGCCAGGTCGACCTCGCGGATCTCGCCGCGCACCCGCCGGGCGAACTCGGCCAGCACGGTGTCCCCCGCAGCGTGCCCGTACGTGTCGTTGACGTCCTTGAAGCGGTCGAGGTCCATCGCGAGGATGCTGAGCATCCGCCCGAACCGGCTGGCCCGTTCCACCTCCCGCCGGATCGACTCGCGCAGGTAGCGGTAGTTCCACAGCCCGGTGAGCGGGTCGGTGAGCGAGAGCCGCTGCGCCTCCTCGTGCACCCGCACGTTGTCCACCGCCACGGCCGCGTGACCGGCGAAGGTGCGCAGGGTGACCAGGTCGTCGTCGTCGAACTCGTCGGCGCCCAGCCGGTCGTACAGGGCCAGCACGCCGAGTGCCGCCGCCGCGCCGGCCTCGTCGCCGGACCCGCCGAGGGTGGCTGCGGCGCCTCCACCCGGGGCCGCGAACGGCACCGCGACGTACGTGCGGCAGCGCGGCTCACCCGACGGAACCTCGGTCGGCTCCATCCTGCCCCGCTGTGGTTCCCCGGTGGCGGCGACCGCGCCGACCACACCGACCCCCACCGGCACCCGAAGCGTCGACGACCCGTCCGTGTCGCCCTCCGGCCACCGCCCGTCCAGCCCTTCGGTGCACTGTGCGACAAGAACCCCGCCCGCCTCCACCAGCAGCACCGCGCCGGCGCGCGCCCCGGTCGCGCCGATGGCGCTGTGCAGGATCACCCGCAGGATGCGTTGCAGGTCGTGCGTGCTGGCCAGGGTGTCGCCCAGCACGGCGAGGTGCCCGCGGAGCTGGTCGCGGTTGCTGGTCAACGCCGCGACGTAGGAGCCGGTCTCCCGGGTCATCCGGTTGAACGCGGCGGCCAGTCGACCCAGCTCGTCGCGGCTGCGGACCGGCACGCGGGCGGTCAGGTCACCCTGGGCCACCCGGTCCACCGCACCGGCCAGCTCCACCAGCGGCCGGGTGGTCACCCGGGCCAGCCGCCAGGCGGTCAGCACGGCGAGCAGCCCGGCCAGCACGACCACCCCCACCAGCGTGGCGTGCAGCCCCGGCGGCCGTTCACTGGGCACGGAGAGCACCAGTGGCAGCGGCTGCGCGTCGGACGGCCCGATCCTCCGCACGTACCGGCCCTCGGTGGTTTCGGTGACCCGCTCGCCCTCGACGGTGCTGGCGGCGGCCAGCACCGCGTCGCGTACCTCCCGGGACTCTGTGGTGTGGGTGACCCGCGCGGCGCTCGCTCCGCTGTCGAGCAGGGTGACCGCCACCCCGGTCACCGCCGCCAGCCGGGCCACGAAGGCCGGGTCGACCAGTTGCGCGGCGGTCACAGTGCCCCGCAGCGTGCCGGCGCGGTCGCGCAGGTCGACGTGGGCGGCCAGCGCCCGGACGGGGCTGGCCGAACCGGTGGTCGCGCCGGAGCAGTCCCGCCACGGGGTCGGCGGCGCGTCCGGCGAGACGTAGCTGACCTCGCCGGTCAGGTCGGTGATCAGCACCGCGGCGGCCAGACCTCGACCGACCAGTTGGGCGGCGCCGACGGCCGGCTCGGCGGTGAGCGCCACCGCGTCGGCGGTGGCCCGCAGCTGCTGGCAGAGGGCGTCGACCGAGGTACGCACTGTGGACGCCGCCACCGCCAGGCGCTCGGTGGAGCGGCTGCGGTCGACGGCCGCGAGCGTGGAGGCGACGAACAGCGCGCCGAGCAGGACCGGCCCGAGCACCACCACGAGGAAGGCTGCTGTCAACCGCCCGCGTAGCGTCACTCGGTCCCCCCGGAAGTTCCGCCTCCGTTGCTTGCGATGCTGACACAGTGCA
This sequence comes from Micromonospora sp. M61, assembly GCF_018070245.1. Lineage (NCBI taxonomy): Bacteria > Bacillati > Actinomycetota > Actinomycetes > Micromonosporales > Micromonosporaceae > Micromonospora > Micromonospora sp. M61. Next base: position 42,316 of record NZ_JAGPYA010000027.1, read on the forward strand.
ACCGTGGGAGAGGCGTTGCGTCAGGAGTGTTGCGTGCCGGAATTTTCTTATGAAGCGGAAGTGACCCGTACCGCGAAGCGGGAAGCCCGCGCCGACCTGCTCGCCCGCCGCCGCTCGCTGCCCGGCCCCGCCCGGGCCGCCGCCGCCGGGCGCGTGCAGGCCGAGCTGGTCGCCCTGGTACGCAGACTGCGCCCGCGCACGATGACGGCGTACGTGCCGGTCGGCTCCGAACCGGGCGGCACAGACCTGCCGGACGCACTGCGGGCGGCGTTGCCCACCGACGCCCAACTCCTGCTGCCCGTGCTCCTCGACGACCTCGATCTGGACTGGGCGGCATATACCGGACCCGAGGACCTGGTCGCCGCCGGTCGGGGTATGCGGGAGCCGACCGGCGCCCGCCTCGGGGTGACCGCCGTGGCGGACGCGGAGCTGGTGGTCGTACCGGCTCTCGCCGTCGACCACCACGGCCGGCGACTCGGACGCGGCGGCGGCTCGTACGACCGCGCGCTCGCCCGGGTGCCCGAGTCGACGCTGACCTTGGTGCCTCTGCACGACGGGGAACTGGTCGAGGCGCTGCCGGCCGAGGCACACGACCGGCTTGTCCGCGCGGTCGTCACACCCGCCGACGGAGTGCGTACGCTTGACGGCGGCCCGGGTGCGGCGCATGGTGTCGCGCCCCACACGTCCGCTGGACGAACCCGGGCCGGATGACGCACCATTGGCACTCGAATACGTCGAGTGCCAACTGGCTGAGCCCAGATCCGGAGGAGAACGTGCCCACGTACCAGTACGCCTGCACCACGTGCGGTGAGCAGCTCGAGGCGGTGCAGTCCTTCTCTGACGAGCCGCTGACCGAGTGCCCGGCGTGTCAGGGGCGGCTGCGCAAGGTCTTCAACTCGGTCGGCATCGTCTTCAAGGGCTCGGGCTTCTACCGCACCGACTCGCGGGCGTCCGGCTCCGAGACGACGGCCGGCGGCACGGCCACCAAGCCCGGCAAGTCCGAGTCGTCCTCCGGCGAGGGCTCGGGGTCGTCCGGTTCCTCCTCGTCGGGGTCGTCTTCCGGTTCGGGGTCGTCCTCGGGTTCCGGGTCGTCTTCGGGTTCGGGTTCGTCGTCCGGTGGGTCCTCTGGTGGGTCCTCTGGCGGCTCGTCGTCGGGTGGGTCGAGCGGCGGCAAGTCCCCGGCGGCCAGCTCCGCGTCCTGACCCCGTCGGCCTGAGTCCGGCGGCTTGACCCGTCGGCCTGAGCCGGCGGCCTGAGCCGGCGGCCTGAGCCGGCGGCCTGAGCCGGCGGCCTGAGCCGGCGGCCTGACCCGTGATCCACTCGGGTTTCCGGAAACCGGCCTGTCCCGGCTGCCCTGACACCCCGACTTCCTTGAAGTCGAGTCGATCAAGGCCGCTGCCATAGCAAATCGGGCCGGCCGGTGGGCGTTGTCCACAGGCCGGCCGGTTATCCACAGCGCCGGCTGAGGGCCGACCAACTGCGGTTGGAACGGCCTAACCTGCCGCCGAGGGTGTCGCTGCGACGTCCTCGGACGGGAGGCGGCAGCAACGATGGGCGATCCAGATTCCGCGCGGGCATTGCGTCCGCTGCGCCGGCTCACCCTGCCCGGCGGGCGCACCCTGCTCCGGGCCGGTCTGGTCGCCGTACTGCTCGGCCTGGCCGCTGCCATTCTGCACACCCCGACCAGTTGCCCGCCGACGGCCGAGCCATCCCGTGCGCCGACGGGGGCCGACGGCACGGCCGGGCGGTCCGACGAGGGCGGGCCGACCGACCCCGGTGGGGCAGGGTCCAGCGGCGACAGCGACACGGCCGGGCAACCGCCAACCGGAGCAGCCGCCGGAGACAGCTCGACCACCGGAAGCGGCACCGCCGGAGACGGCAGCACTGGCCGGGACGGCACGACCACCGGGAGCGGGAGGACCAGCCCGCTGCCGCTGCCCAGTGGCGCTGTCGGGGTGCCGGTCCGGTTGGCCGAGCCGGCCGCGCTGGCGGTGGCCCGCCCGGGGACCCGGGTCGACCTGCTCGCCGCGACACCGGATGGGGCGGGCACCGAGGCGACGTTGCTCGCGCCCGCGGTGCTGGTGCTTGACGTGCTGGGCGCCGACCCGACCGACGGGTCCTCGGCGCTTTACCTGGCGCTACGCCCCGACCAGGCGAAACGCGCCGTCGGGCTCCCCGAGGGCACTCGATTCGCCATCGTCGTACGCGGTTGAGCGCTCACCGCGCCAGCGGGGTCACTCCCAGTGCGGAGGGCGTTCGGCGAGCAGCCAGTCGTCGTTGCCACCCGACCGCTCGCCCCAGCCACGGTCGGTGTCATCGGAGGTCTGCTCGGGCAGCACCACGAAGTCTTCGCTCAGGTCGACGGTGCGGTCGTCGTCGTCGCGTACGCCCTGCTTGCCGGGGTCCTCGGTGCTCACGAGCGGCAAGACTAGCGCAACCCGGTGCCTCCCCCACGTCGTTGACCCTCTGCTCCTGGGCACTGTCGCCGACGGTGGCACGCCGGTGAGAAACGACCCGCCCGCTCCCCACGTTGGTAGCGTCGGACGGCGTGACGACCCCCAGCGGTGGCAGCACCCCGGACGACTACTGGCGACGGCCCGGCACCGGTGCCGACGCGGTGCCGAACCATCCCCCCGCCACACCGCCGAGCGGCCCCACCAACCCACCGCAGAGCGGCCCCACCGGCCCACCCCCGAGCGTGCCCACCGGCCCACCCCAGAGCGGGTACGCCGGGCCGCCGCCGAGCGTGCCGCCGCCGAGTGGTTGGCGTCCACCCGTACACCTTCAGCCGGCACCGCCGCGGCGGCTGCCACCGCAGGACATGGCCGACCTGGACGCGGCCGAGCAGCGCTCGCAGCGGATCACCTACGGGTTCGGCGCGGCGGCCGCTGTGGTGCTGGTGGTCCTGTTCTGCCTGCTCTGCTCGCGGGTCATCTTCTAGAGCGGCGGGCAGAGCAGGTCAGAGAGTGGTGCCCCAGACGGCCTCGGCGCCGCTGTGCCCGGTCAGGTAGACGTAGACCAGGGCGGCGATGGACAGCGCCACGACCGCCACCGCCAGCACCGGGGTGACCACCGCCGGCAGCTGCGGCACCCGGGGGTGCCCGCTGGTGACGACCAGCAGCAGGATGGCCCCGATTCCCAGCGGCACGACGATGCGGAACAGGATGTCGCCGTAGCGGGAGTGCTCGAAGATCTGATCGAGGATCTGCCCCTGGAAACCCCGGGCGACCAGCGCGTCGGTGAACACCTCTCCCGACTTGACGGCCACGAAGGCGGTCACCGGTGCGACCACGGCAAGGAGACCCAGGGCCCAGTCCAGGCGGTGCCGCCACCGTGGCAGACCGACGTACGCGATGGCCAGCACCGCCAGCAGCGGCACGAACACGACGACCGCGTGGACCACCAGGACGTGTGCCGGTAGACCCAGGATCTCCTCGAACATCAAATCCTCCAGGTGGATCACGGTCAGGGGTTGGTCAGCGTACGGTCCGCCGATCGTCCCGAGGCTCTCGACCGGAGACACGTGCGACGCGACCATCGGGTTCACCATCCCGGGTCGTGAGCACGATCTTGCCGCGCTGTGTCGGTGGCCACCCGGGCCCGGCGACGGTTGTCGATGCTGGTCGCGCGTGCTGTCATTGGCCAATGTCCGGTGCCGAGGAGCTGCTGCGATCGAAGGGCCTGCGTGTCACGCGGCCACGCCTCGCGGTGCTCGACGTGCTCGACGGTGGCGGTCACCTGGAGGTCGACGAGATCACCCGGCGGGTCCGTGAACGCCTCGACTCGGTGTCCACCCAGGCGGTCTACGACGTGCTGGGTGCCCTGTCCCGGGCCGGGTTGTCCCGCCGGATCGAGCCGGCCGGCAGTCCCGCGCGTTACGAGGCGCGCGTCGGCGACAACCACCACCACGTGGTCTGCCGGGGCTGCGGCGAGATCGCCGACATCGACTGCGCGGTGGGCAGCGCGCCGTGTCTGGAGCCGAGCGTGTCGCACGGGTTCGAGGTGGACGAGGCGGAGGTGACCTTCTGGGGTCTCTGCCCGGGCTGCCGGGCTCGTCGCTCCGCCGACGTCCGACCCGCCGACGTCCGACCCGCCGACGTCCGACCCGCCGGCGTCTGACCCGCCGGCACCGACGGGACGTGCCCGACGAGGTCGGGGTGACCGTGGCACTCTTGGACGGTGGACTCCGATGACCTCGGCCTCTTCGGTCCGGGTTCGGTCACGTGGAAGGTGCACGAGGAGCCGATCCTGATCGTCGCGGGCCTGCGCTCGCTCTACCTCCAGGCGTTGCATCCCCGGGCGATGGCCGGGGTGGCGCAGAACAGCAACTACCGCGCCGACGCCTGGGGCCGCCTGGCCCGCACCGCCACCTACGTCGAGACCACCGTCTACGGGACCACCGCCGAGGCGGAGACGGCCGGGGCCCGGCTGCGCCGGCTGCACGACCGGCTGCGGGCCACCGATCCGCTCACCGGCGAGGAGTTCCGGATCGACGAGCCGGACCTGCTGCGCTGGGTGCACGTCACCGAGGTCGAGTCGTTCCTCAGCACGGCCCGGCGGGCCGGGCTGCCGCTCACCGACGAGGAGGTGGACGGCTATTACACCGAGCAGCGCCGGTCCGCCGCTCTGGTCGGCTTGGACCCGGCCACCGTCCCGGGCACTGCGGCCGAGGTCGCGGAGTACTACCGCGCCGTACGGCCGGAGCTGCGGATGACCCGGGAGGCCGCCGAGACGGCGATCTTCCTGACCGCCCCGCCGTTTCCGTGGAAGCTCAGCCTGCCGGCCCGGTTGGGGCTCAACCTCGGCCCGCCGCGGTGGGCGTACCTGGGCATCGCCGGCACCGCGTTCGGACTGCTGCCGGGGTGGGCTCGTCGGATGTACGGCGGGCTGGGCCTGCCCACCACCGCCCTGTCGGCGGACCTGTCCGTGCGCGCCCTGCGGCTCGCGTTCGCTGCCGTGCCCCGTCGCTATCTGGAGGGGCCGTTGATTCTGGCCGCCAAGGAGCGGGCCGCGCGTCACGCTGCCACCACGTTGGCCGGCTGACCCGGCGTCCGCCGCCGGGATTCAGCTGTCGGTGTGCCGGTCCACGGCCGCCCATGGTTCCTTGCCGGGCACCTGCGCGCCGGTCGGGCAGTGCCGCCGGAAGTCACACCAGCCGCAGCGCGGGCCGGGTGCCACCGGGAACGCCTCGTCCGCGTCGGCGCCGTCCGCGACCGCCCGTTCGGCGGTCATGATGTCGCGGGCCGTCTCCTCCGCGCGGGTCAACTGCCGGGCCAGCGACTCGACGGTGTGGTCGTGGCCGGCGACCGTGCCGGTCGGCAGGTGGTGCAGCTCCACCCGACGGCACGGCCGCCGGAACACCCGCTCGGCCGCGTACGCGTAGAGCGCCAACGCCTGCGAACCGCGCGCGTCGTCGGTGTCCAGCCCGCTGCGACCGGTCTTGTAGTCGACGATGACCAGCTCCGGCCCCTCTGGCCCGGGCCGGGAGTCGATCCGGTCGGCGCGACCGTTGAACGCCAGCACGGCGGTCTTGACCGCCACCACCCGCTCCACGCCGAGCGGGTCGGAGTCGGCCTCCAGCGTCTCGACGTACGCCTCCAACCAGCCCAACGCCCGCCGGTAGGCGGCCCGCTCCTGCTCGTCGTCGCGGTAGCCCTCGCGGACCCAGGTGCCCTTGAGCAGGGTGGCCAACGCCTCGGGGCGACGCCGGTCGGCGGGCAACGCATACCAGTTCTTCAGGGCGGTGTGCACGCTGGCGCCGAGCGAGTTGTGCGCCCACGGCGCGCCCTTGGGTGGCGTCGGCCGGTCGACGTAGGAGTAGCGGTAGCGGCGTGGGCAGTCCGCGAAAGCGCCGAGTTTGCTCGGTGTGCAGACGAACAGGCGCTCCGGCATGCCCTCGAAGCCGAGCTGCTCGGCACCGCCGGCGCGTTGTTGGGGAGCCCGGCCACCGGCCGCCGGCCGTCCCGCTGAGGAGGATCGTCGCACGCCTGCGATCCTGCCACCCACCCCCGACACCGCTGGTGTGCCGGTCAGGTCATGTTGACGTACTGCGTGACGAAGGCGAACACCGCGTCGGCGATGAGCTGCACGGCGATCGCGGCCAGCAGCAGACCGGCGATCCTGGTCAGCACCTCGATCCCGCCGGGACGCAGGATCTTCACGATGCCGCCGGAGAAGCGGAGGACGATCCAGACCGCGAGCATCACGGCGAGGATCGCCACGGCGATCGCGGTGAAGTCGGCCAACCCGTCGGCCTGCTGGACGAAGAGCATGGTGGCCACGATGGCGCCGGGGCCGGCCAGCAGCGGGGTGCCCAGCGGCACCAGGGCGATGTTGGAGGTGGCTTCCGAGCTCGGGCCGTCGGTCTTGCCGGTCAGCAACTCCAGGGCGACGAGTACGAGCAGCAGCCCACCGGCCGCCTGCAACGCCGGCAGGTCCACGTGCAGGTAGTCCAGCAGGGTCTGCCCCGCCACCGCGAAGACCACGATCACGCCCAACGCCAGCGTGACGGCCTGCCAGGCCGCCCGGTTACGGTCGCGGGCGGGCAGCGGGCCGGTCAACGCCAGGAAAATCGGCATCATGCCCGGCGGGTCGGTGATCACCAGCAGGGTCACGAAAACCTCGCCAAACAGCTTCAGATCCACGTGATCAACCTAGCCGCGCCGAGATACCCCAAAATGGGGATCAGCCGGAAGCGACCTCGGTCACGCCTTCGGCGACGATCCGCTCGTACGCCTCGACGCTGGTGCTGAACTCGCCGAGCTGGACGGTCTTGTGCGTGCCGTGGAAATCCGAGGAGCCTGTGACGAAGAGGCCCAGGTCGGCGGCGAGCGCCCGCACGTGCGCACGCTCGGCCGGGCTGTGGTCCTCGTGGTCGGCCTCGAGCCCGGCCAACCCGGCGGCGGCCAGCTCGGCGATCAACTCGTCGGGCACCACCCGGCCGCGTCGGGTGGCCCGGGGATGGGCGAAGACCGGCACACCGCCGGCCGAGCGCACCAGCCGGATCGCCCGGAACACGTCGATGTCGTCCTTGGGCAACCGGTACCGCTCGCCCAGCCAGTCCGGGCCGAACGCCTCCCGGGTGCTGCCGACCAGGCCGACCCGGATCAGTGCCTGGGCGATGTGCGGCCGGCCCACCGTGCCGCCGCCCGCTCCGGCCAGGATGTCCGGCCAGCTCACGTCGATGCCGTCGGCGCGCAACAGCGCGACGATCCGTTCTCCGCGATCTTCCCGGGCGGCCCGCACCCGGGCCAGCTCGGCGACCAGTTTCGGGTGGTCCGGGTCGAACAGGTACGCCAGCAGGTGCAGCGGCACCGCCGGCTCGGTGCCGGACCAGCGGCAGGACAACTCCGCCCCCCGGACCAGGCGTAGTCCCGGCGGCAGCGCGCCGACGGCCGGCACCCAGCCGGCGGTGGTGTCGTGGTCGGTGATCGCCAGCACGTCCAGCCCGGCCTGGGCGGCCGCGCGGACCAACTCCGCCGGGGTCAGCGTGCCGTCGCTGGCCGTCGAGTGGGTGTGCAGGTCGATCCGCGGGGCGGCGCCGGTACGCGAGGTCACCGCACGACGCTACCCAGGGATAGCCGAGCCCGCCTCGCGAAGGTCATCCCGACGGCGTCAGAAGCTGCTCACCAGGACCGGCCGCTCCCCGGCGGGCAGGCCGGGCACCGGCTCGGGGTTGGCGGACTCTCCTGCCCGTACCCGGGCGGGGTCGACCCGGACCAGTGCACCGGCCTCGTCGAGGTAGGAGGCGTGGGAGTCGTTGTTCCAGACGATCGTGCCGGTCATCGGCGGTCCGGCCGGAACGGCGGTCGTGACCGGCCCGAGTTGCCGCAGGTCGACCAGGAGGGCACGGTCGGCCTTGCCCACCCGTCCGTTCACCAGCAGCCACCGTCCGTCGGCGGAGACTCCGCCGACGCCGTCCTCGCTGAGGTCCGGCCCGCAGCCGGAGTCCACCGGGGTCAGGTGACGCGTCGGGTCGAGCACGGCCAGGCAGGTCCCGCCCGGGTCGGTTGCGGCGATCTGGCCGACCAGCCGCCCGTCGGGCAGCGCGCCGTAGACGTGGAGGGTCTGTCGGTCGACGGTCGCGGGCAGCGGCCCGGCGCCGGGCCGCCAGAGGGTGTGGCCGGCGCTGGCGGGGTCGAGTCGGACCAGCACGTTGTCACCGACGAACCGGACGGGCTGGGCGTCCGCGGGCGCGGGCGTGCGTACCGCGCCGATGAGCTGGGTGCCCACCACCCCCGCCACCAGCAGGTCGCTGCCGTCACGCCAGGCGACCTGGCGGCTGTCCGGTGCCAGGACGATGGGGCCTGCCCCGGCCAGCAGGACCTGCACCAGGCCGTCGTTCTGCACCACCCAGAGGGATCGGCCGGCGGTGCTCGCCGTGCCGACCACCAACCAACCGGTACCGCCGGGCAGGAGCTGGGCGTGTTCGGCCGGCCCGACGTCGGGTAGCACCAGCCGCTTCCCATCGGCGCTGACCAGCGTCTCGCTCACCAGCAGGGACGCGGACGTTCCCGGCGAGGGGCCGGGGCCCGGGGCGCTGACCGTCGGGATCGGCCGGCTGGACGGGTCCGGATCACCGATCACCACGATGGGCGCGCCGTCCCGCCTGGTCTCGGCACCGAGCTGGGCCATCCCGGCGCTCAGCAGCACGGTGACGGCCGCCGCGAGGGCGAGGCCTGTTGCGGTACGCCGGCGACGGATCCGGTTCGCGCGGCGGATCGCCTGACCCGCCGGGTCGGCTGCGAGGGGGCGGGCAAGGGCGACCTGGTGCGAGAGGGTCTCCCGCACCGCACCTTCCAACTCGTCAGGCCGCACCTGGTTAGAACGCCGCGGGCCGTCCGTCAGGTTGTCGGACCGGCCCGGGAATCCGCTCACTGCTGCTCCCCGGAGCCCGTGCCGACGGGCACGGCCGCCGGGGCGGTGGGCAGCACGACCGGCGGGCCGATCGGACGCGGAGCGACCGGTCGGGGCGCGGCAGGGCGGGGAACGGCTCGGCCTTCCGCCTGCCGGGGTCGGCGCGTCGCGGCGGCACCGGTGGTCGGGTGCTGCCCGGCCGGGACGCCACGTCGGGGGGCGCCGGCAGCGGCCGGACGACCGTCGGCAGCCGGTGATGCTTGCCGGCCGGCGATGCCGGCAGCGGCGGCGAGCTCCGCTGCGTCGGCTCCCAACCGTCGGCGCAGCGTGGCCAGGGCTCGCGACGCCTGGCTCTTCACCGTGCCCGGTGAGATGTCCAGCATCGCGGCGGTCTGCGCCTCCGACATGTCCTCGTAGTAGCGCAGCACCAGCACCGCCCGCTGCCGGTTGGGCAACTCCCTGAGGTGCCGCCACAGCAGGTCACGGTCGAGCTGCTGCTCGATCTCGTCGACACCGGCGCGTTCGGGCAGCACCTCGGTCGGGCGTTCGCCGTGCCAGCGGCGCCGCCACCAGCTCGTCGACGTGTTGACCATCACACGGCGGGCGTACGGCTCGACCGCCTCGATCCCACCGAGCCGCTTCCACGCGAGGTAGGTCTTGGTCAGTGCCGTCTGGAGCAGGTCCTCGGCAGTGGCCCAGTCTCCGGTGAGCAGATAAGCGGTGCGTAGGAGCGCGGCGGAGCGGGCCGCGACGAACTCGCGGAACTGCTCCTCCAACGAGTCCTTGCTCGCCACCGCCCACCTCCACACCCCAGTCGTCCTGGCAGAGTGCCACGTCAGAGGCGTTCCGGTCCATGACGAAAGGTGCGCACTTACTCCGATGTTCGGTCGAAAACCTTCACGCCCCGTCGTCGGCCTTGGCCTCGTCGGCTTCCTTGCCGAGCCGCGCCTCGACTGCCTGCGGCTCGTACATCTCCTCGACGACGCGCAGGTAGAGCTCGTTCGGGTTGGGCAGGTTCTTGATCTCGCGGAGCGCCTGCTCCTGGCCGGCGGACTCCAGCACGAAGGTGCCGTAGTTGAGCGCTCGGCCGGTGGGGGTCTGCTCGTACTTCATGTCGGTGACCCGGACCAGCGGCATCATGGCCACCTTGCGGGTGACGATGCCGTTGACCACCATGACCCGCTTGTTGGTCAGGATGAAACGGTCATACCACCAGTCGGCGACCTTCCACGCCACCCAGCCCATCACCGCGAACCAGAGCAGCACGGCGATGGTGGTCAGCGCACCGACGTCCTGCCCGGCGAGGAAGCCGGAGAGGTAGCCGAGCACGAAGGTCGCCGCGACGCCGATCAGCAGCGGGTTGGTGAGGTGGATCCAGTGCCGCTTCCACTCACCCCGGTAGCGCTCGGTGGGGAAGAGGTAGCGGGCAACCAGCGAACTGGGCTCGTCTTCCAGTGGCAGCACCCGCCGGGGAGTCGAACCGGTCGCGTCGGCGCGCAACCCGGCCAGCTCGTCCTCGGAGATCTGCGGCGGCTGGTAGCTCGCCTCCGGATCACGGATCCACCCTCGACCGGAGCGGCCCTGGCCGGCATAGCCGGGCCCGTCGCCATAGCCGACGTCGTCCGAAAGGGACGGACCGTCGGACAGGCCGGGACCGGCCCCGTATCCCGGGCCGTCATCGGGCCCGATCCTCGGGATCGGCTCGGTGTCACGCTCGCGGCGTTCCCGGTCGGGGTCGTCCGGGTCGAAGGGTGGACCGGAGGGGCTGCCCATCGGCTGCTAGGCGACGAGACTGGTGAAGAAGTCGCCGAACCCTTGGGCGATGTCCATGACGCCGCCGCCGAGTGACTTGAACACATCCGCCGCAGAGTTTGGCCGGTAGGCGACGAAGAAGATCAAGAATGCGATTCCGGCCCAGGTGAGGACCTTCTTGACCATGGCGGGCCATCCTCTCGCGCGGCGCCGGGTCCCATTACCGCAGCGGCACCCAGAGTATCAGTGTGGCGTCGTACAGTGAATATCTGCGTCCGTTCTCCGTCAAACCGGGAGACTTGTCAGGCTCTCCCAGGTAAGTGCGGGGACGGTGCGCCATACACGAGCTCGGGGGGAGTCCACTCGGTCAGGTCGTGTAGGACGACGTCTTCCGCGAGCAGGTGACCCGCACTCGCCGGCCAGGCTATCGCATGGAGCCACATTCCCCGAGCTTCGCCGGCGTACGCGCTTCGATCCGTTGGAGAATTCACCAACCACAGTGGAGTCGGATGCCCGGCGACCCTGATCCTGGCCTGCCCAACGTGGTCGGGGTGACCCGGCCCCGGGTCGGTCAACGCGTCCACCAGTTCCGGTCCCGGGTCCGGCCCGGCCAGTCCGGCGAGTCGTGTGCCCAGGCCGACACCCGGCTCCTCGGCCACGAAGACCAGGTCGGCCGGACCACCGCCGAGGGGCGCCGGGCCCGCGCAGGCGACCGCCGTCGCCCGCACCCCCGTCCGGTCGTCCCCGGCGTACGCCACCCCGGTGAGGGTCCAGCCGGGCGGCAGCGGCCACGGGCACCACAGCGGCGTTCCCGGCGGAGCCGCGGTCGCGGTGATCCGTTCCACCACGCTCGCCACGATCTCCGCTCCGATGTGCTCGGGCACGTGCAGGGGCGGCACCGGGCCGCAGCGCAGACACCTCGAGTCGGTGTGCATCAGATCCGGCGCCCTTACCGGGCCCCCGCATCTCGGACAACTCACCGCGACACTCACATCCCCACCGTTCTCCGGTACCGCCGGCTCGTCAAGCGGGAACGTCCGATTCGGCACCCGGGCGCGGGTCAGTCCGGCGGCGGGCCGGCGTGGGCACGAATCCAGGCGTGCATCGCGATACCGCTGGCTACGCCCGCGTTGATCGACCTGGTCGAGCCGTACTGGGCGATGGAGTAGAGCTGGTCGCACGCGGCGCGGGCCGGCGCGGAGAGCCCCGGGCCCTCCTGGCCGAACAGCAGCACGCAGTCCCGGGGCAGGGTGCCGGTCTCCAACGGGCGCGAGCCCGGCAGGTTGTCGATGCCGAACACCGGCAGCCGGCGCTCGCCCGCCCAGGCCACGAACTCCTCGATCGTCTCGTGATGGCGCACGTGCTGGTAGCGATCGGTCACCATCGCGCCGCGCCGGTTCCACCGTCGCCGTCCGACGATGTGCACCTCGGCGGCGTTGAACGCGTTGGCGTTGCGGACCACCGTGCCGATGTTGAAGTCGTGCTGCCAGTTCTCGATCGCGACGTGGAAGCCGTGCCGGTGCCCGTCCAGGTCGGCGACGATCGCCTCGTGGCGCCAGTAGCGGTAGCGGTCGACGACGTTGCGCCGGTCCCCCTCCGCCAGCAACTGCGGGTCGTAACGGGGGTCGTCCGGTGGGGTTCCCGGCCAGGGGCCCACACCCACCTCAAGCTGGTCGTCAGTCACGGTCATCAGAGGGTACGGACCACGTCTGCGCTCGGCGCGACGACCTGCCGGTCAGCCCAGTCCGAGCGCGGCGCCGAGCCGGTCCAGGAAGCGCCGGTCCGCCGGGCTGATCGGGTGCTCCGCCCGGCGTTCGCCGGGGCTGGGCACCGCGCCGCAGACGCGGGCCGCGACCGACTGCACCCACTGGCGGTACGCGGCCGAGTCGGCGGGGTCGGCGCGCCGCCCCAGCACCCGGCTCGCCGCCCGGCAGGCCGCGAGCAGGTCCACCAGATCGGTGAGCCGCTCGACGGGCTGCGGGGCGCCGTCGTGACGGGCGTAGATCGCGGCGACCACCGCGCGGACCAGATCGCTGTCGGAGGCCCGGCCCGCGGCAACGGCATCCAGGCCGGCCAGTCCCGCCAGGACACCGCGTTCCGTGCGGCCCGGCCCCGGGGCCACCGCGGCCACGAGAACCCGGCCGGGCAGACCGGTGAGCAGGTCCCACTCGGCGGCGGAATAGACAGCTGTGGTCAAGGGTGCGGCTCGGCGGCCGGCAGAGGGCGGCTCTCCGGCGACGGAGTGGCTCATCGAAACCTCCATCGCCAGCATATGCCCCGTAATGGGAACAGGGCCCCTTCCCCGGCAGAACCCGCTGTGGGGGAAGGAGCCCGGAGGCTGGCTGCGACCGACTCGCGGCGACGCTCAGCGAGGCTCGGGGAAGCTGGGCCGCTCCGGATCCACTCCCTCGGGCACGGCGCTGGCCGCGTACTCCCGTTTGGGGACCATGACCTTGCGCCGGAAGACGCAGACCATCGTGCCGTCCTGGTTGTAGCCGCGGGTCTCCACCGACACCACGCCGCGGTCGGGCTTGGAACCCGACTCACGCTTGTCCAGCACCGTCGTGTCGCCGTAGATCGTGTCGCCGTGGAAGGTCGGCGCGACGTGCCGCAGCGACTCGACCTCCAGGTTGGCGATCGCCTTCCCGCTGACGTCGGGCACCGACATGCCGAGCAGCAGGGAGTAGATGTAGTTGCCGACCACCACGTTGCGCTTGAACTGGCTGGCCGTCTCGGCGTAGTGCGCGTCCATGTGCAGCGGATGGTGGTTCATGGTGAGCAGGCAGAAGAGGTGATCGTCGTACTCGGTGACGGTCTTGCCCGGCCAGTGCCGGTAGACCGCGCCGACCTCGAACTCCTCGTAGTAGCGGCCGAACTGCATGCTGGTCCCCTTCGACGGGTGGCGATGGAGTTCGGCACAGCATGCCTTACCGAAGGTTAAGGCGACCGGCGGGGCGCGACGTCGGCGGAAAAGTCACACCGGTCACTCAAAACGGGGGGAGACGCAATGAGCGGCGGGGCCCTCCCCGGCACCCGCCGCCCACGCTCTGATGCCGAGAAGTGTGCCCTACGACAGCGTAGGTTCGACAGAGATCGGCGTCACATTTATCTTTTTGTAACACTACTCTCGGTGACGATCTGGAGGTTGATCAGCGATCTCCGCAGGCCGGATACCTGCTTGTCAAGGCTCAAGTTACCGATTCGTACTGCTCAATCGGGTGGATCTCCCTGGAAACGCTCCCATCACCGCTGGTCACGCAAGTGCGTCATGCATTTGCGTTCCGCAGGCCGGGAAAGACAGACGTGGGTCGATGACCCTCGGGCCCCCCGCCAGCACGGAGGACGTTTCGTGCCCGACCGCCCGGGAATTCGATACGGTCAGCCCTGGTTCTACGGGACGTAGACAAACCGCGGTGATCGGAGAGTGCAATGGCAACCGTTGAGCTGACCTCGGCGAACTTCGACGAGGTGACCGGCAACGACGGCATCGTCCTGGTCGACTTCTGGGCCGACTGGTGTGGTCCGTGCAAGCGGTTCGCCCCGGTCTACGAGCGCTCCTCGGAAAAGCACCAGAACATCGTGTTCGGCAAGGTCGACACGGAGGCCCAGCAGGAGCTGGGCGCCAAGTTCGACATCCGGTCGATCCCGACGATCATGGCGATCCGCGACGGCGTCATCGTCTTCGCCCAGCCGGGCGCCCTTCCCGAGTCCGCACTCGAGAACCTGATCGAGCAGGTCGAGGCTCTGGACATGGACGACGTCCGTAAGCAGCTGGCCGAGCACAACCACTGAGTCGCCCACGGCGACACGCGAGGCCGGGCCCGGTTCGGGCCCGGCCTTCGTCGTACCCGGAGGCGCGCACATGATCACCTTCCTGGGCAGGCCAGAGTGACCGTCGGTGGGACCCGAGGCAGCCGGTACATCCCGTATCGTCACGACCCGATGGAGACCCTGACCACCCGCGGGCGCGTGACCCGGCTCGGCGCGACCGCACTCGGCCTCGCCCTGCTGATCGTCGGCACCTTCTGGGGCAGCGACGACGACTTCCCGTTCGGCCCGTTCCGGATGTACTCCACCTCGAATCCGCCGAACGCACCCGCACCGGACACCCGCGTCGAGGGGGTGAACAGCTCCGGAGCCGTTATCGACCTCAACCAGGACGCGACCGGCATCCGTCGCGCCGAGATCGAGGGTCAGCAGGCCCGCTACGCCGCCGACCCGACGCTGCTCACCGAGGTCGCCGACGCGTACGCCGAACGACACCCCGACGCCCCAGCGCTGGTCGAGGTCCGCATCGTCATCCGCTGGCACGGCATCCGCGCCGGTCGACCGACCGGGCAGCACACCGACCAGACCGTCGTCCGCTGGCAGGCAACCCGATGACCCGCTGGTTGACCGAGGCCGTGCCCCGGGGCCGGGTGGCCGCCTTCCGGACCGTGATCTACCTCTTCGTCGCCGCCGACCTGGTGATCTTCACCCCCTGGGTGCGCACCCGCGTCAGCGTGCCCGGCGACCTCTACCGGCCGCTCCTGATCGGACGCCTGCTCCCCCTGCCGACGCCAACCGAGACGTTGGTGACGGTGATCTTCTGGTCGTTGCTGGCGCTCGCACTCCTCGCCGCGACCGGCCGGGCACCCCGCCTGCTCGGCTGGGCGGTCTGCGCGCTGTACCTGGAGTGGATGATCATCGCGATGAGCTACGGGAAGGTCGACCACGACCGGTTCGGGCTGCTCATCGCGCTGGCCGTGCTGCCCACCGCCGGCCGGGCCCGACACGGCGACACCACCCGCACCGAGGCTGGCGGCTGGGCCCTCCGCGTCACCCAGATCGCGGTGATCTGCACGTACTTCCTGGCCGCCTTTGCCAAGCTGCGCTTCGGCGGGCTGGACTGGCTGACCGGCTCGGTCCTCGCCCGCGCGATCATCCGGCGCGGCACGGACCTGGCGGACCTGATCGCCCAGGTGCCGTACCTGCTGATCGTCGCCCAGTTCGGCATCGTGGCGTTCGAGCTGCTCAGCCCGGTGGTCTTCTTCCTGCCACCCCGCTGGCGACACGCCATGGTCGGCTTCTTCTACTCGTTCCACGTGGTCACCATCGCGACCATCACGATCTCGTTCGCGCCACACCTGGCCGCGATGACCAGCTTCCTGCCGCTGGAGCGGGTCCGCCCGCTGGTCTGGGCCCGCCGACTCATCGGCCGTGGCAGCCCCGCATCGACCTCGACGGACGTCGACACACTGCCGGACCAGGATCCCGTCGGCGCCAGCTCGGACCCAGCGCCGCTCGGCGATCAGGCCCCGGTCGTCGGGCGCCCCGCCGGGCCGTAGAGCCGTTCACGGGCTTCCTGCGGCAGTGCGCAGGCCGCCGTGCCGCCCGGCAGGCGGTGCCGGTTACGCGCCACCCAGCGGTACACCGGCCAGGCCCCGGCGCGCACCGGCGGGAACCGCAGGCCCGCCCCGGCGATCCGCCAGACCGGGCCACTGTCGGCGAGCAGCTTCGCGATGGCATCCGGACCGGCGGCCCGTGCGCCGTCCGCCCCGACCCACTGCACGGCCTCCTCGCACTCGGCCACTGTCAGACCGAGCGCGTCCAGGTCGGTGAACTGCCAGGGCACCACCCGCGCACCAGTGGGGATCCGGCGCGCAATGAACTCGGCGCACTGCGTGCAGAACGCGCAGTCCCCGTCGTAGACGAAGGTCGACGTCTCCATGCTGTCCATCCTCCCCTCTCCGACCACCCGAACGACCACCGGTGTACGGCGGGTCACTTGCACTCCACTCGTACGCGTGTTCGAATAGTGGCCATGCGCTGGGACAACCTCACCGCTCCCCCGGTCCAGGGAGACCCCGAGCGGGCAGCGCCAGCGACGCCACCCCTGCCGCTGGCGCTGCCCGGCGCCATTGCCCGCACCTTCGACACCCCCGAGTTCGCCGGGATGACCTTCTACGAGGTGCAGGCCAAGTCCATCCTCAACCGCGTGCCCGGGCAGTCCCGCGTTCCGTTCGAGTGGACCATCAACCCGTACCGTGGCTGTTCTCATGCTTGTGTTTACTGCTTCGCGAGAAATACTCACACTTATCTCGATCTCGATGCCGGTGCGGACTTCGACCGGAAGGTGATCGTCAAGGTCAACGCCGGTGAGCTGGTCCGGCGCGAGTTGGCCGCGCCGAAGTGGCGGGGCGCGCACGTGGCGATGGGCACCAACGTCGACTGCTACCAGCGGGCCGAGGGCCGCTACCGGCTGATGCCGCAGATCATCGCGGCCCTGCGGGACTTCGCCAACCCGTTCTCGATCCTCACCAAGGGCACGCTGATCCTTCGCGACCTGCCCCTGCTGCGTCAGGCCGCTGAGGTCACCACAGTGGGCATCTCCTTCTCCGTGGGGTTCGTCGACGAGCAGCTCTGGCGTTCCGTCGAGCCGGGCACGCCACATCCTCGCCGCCGGCTGGACGCGGTCCGGGCGCTCGCCGACGCCGGCTTCTCCGTCGGGGTGCTGATGGCCCCGATCCTGCCTGGCATGAGCGACAGCGACGAGTCGATCGACACCACCGTGTCGGCGATCGCCGCAGCCGGCGCGACCAGCGTGACCGCCCTGCCCCTGCACCTGCGTCCCGGCGCCCGGGAGTGGTACGCGCACTGGCTCGCCCGGGAGCACCCGCACCTCGTGCCCCGCTATCGCGAGCTCTACCGGGCCGGTGCGTACGCCCCGCAGGCGTACCAGCGGGAGTTGACCGCCCGGGTGCGGATCGCGGCACGCCGGCACGGGCTGCACCGCGGCGAGCGGGGCGACAACCGCAGCCTGCCCGAGCCGCCGCCACCGCCGGCTGCGGAGCAGTTGACTCTGCTCTAGTCGGCTCAGAGCTACAGTCGGCGGGTGCGTACCGCTTCGCAGATCCTCGCCGACTCCGCCGTGATCGCCATCGTGGGTGCGTCCCGCGACCCGTTGAAGGCCGCGCACGGCGTGCCGTTGCAGATGCAGCAGCACGGCTGGCGCATCATCCCGGTCAACCCGACTGTCGACGAACTGTTCGGGGAGCGGGCGTACAAGTCGCTGGCTGACATCCCGCACCCGGTCGACCTGGTGGACGTGTTCCGGCCGGCGGCCGACGCCGTGCAGGTGGTCCGGGACGCGGCGGCCATTGGTGCCCCTGCGGTCTGGCTGCAACTGGGCATCGTCTCGGCCGAGGCGCGGCGGATCGCCGAGGAGGCTGGCATGGACTACGTCGAAGACCGCTGTCTCATCGTCGAACGCGCCGCCGCCGGCCTCACCCGCCTCGCTTGACAACCCGGCCGGGGCCCTATCGTCTGGTTGTGCCCTTCTTGCGGCTGAGCCGCGTGCCCTCGCTGGACGACGGGCTGTGGCCGCGCCGGTTCCTTGCGCTGACGGTCGCGGCGACAGCGGCGGTGTTGATCACTGGCGGTCTGCTCCAGGTGCCTCCGGTCGGCTCATCCGCGGTGAGCGTGGCCGTGTGGCTGAGCATCGGCGTTCGCTGGTTGACCGGACGGTGGTGGCCACGGCGGGACGGGCAGCTGCACTGGCGGGAGCGGGTCACCGGCCTGGACACTGTCGAACCCGGCCTGGTGGCACGCCGGTCGCTCGCCGGCTGGGTCGATCTGGCGGCAGAGTGGGTCACCCTGACCGTGATCGGCGCGGCTCTGCTGGCCACCCTGCCCGAACAAGGCCTCTGGGTCGACATCGCCCGCCCGGTGGTCGCCGTCGGTGTCGCGGCGTGGCTGGCTCGGACGGCGTACGCGCAGGTGCGGTTCACGGGTCAGCTCGCGTTGACCCCCAGCGCGATCCGGCACGGCCGGCACGTCCTCGACTGGACGAACATCGACCGGGTCAGCCCGCACCGGCGCGATGGTCGGCTCGACGGTGTGCGACTGCGGCCCGCGGTCTGGCGGTCGCTGCAACCCGCCCCGGTGGTCGGCGGCAGGGACACGGCGGTGCCGGAGGATCGGCTGATCGCCGCAATCGAGGAGTACCGGTTCCGACCGCAAGACCTGGCAGGAGAGCCGGCGAGCACCAGGGACGACGCGCCCGTCGGCGCGGACGACCTCGCCGGAGAGCGTGATGCCTCTGAGTCATATTGATGCCTCACAGTCATCACGCTGTCGACCGACGACGCGGACAGACCGACCGGGCCACGGGCCACGGGCCACGGGCCACCGAATCAGCAGGCGCGGGTCAGAGCTTGTACTCCTTGAGCAGGCCCCGGGAGATGATGGTCTTCTGGATCTCCGAGGTGCCCTCGCCGATGAGCAGGAACGGGGCCTCCCGCATCAGCCGCTCGATCTCGTACTCCTTGGAGTAGCCGTAGCCGCCGTGGATGCGGAACGCCTCCTGGACGACCTCGGCGCAGTATTCGGAGGCGAGCAGCTTGGCCATTCCGGCCTCGACGTCGTTGCGCTGGCCGGCGTCCTTGAGGCGTGCGGCGTTGACCATGAGGGCGTGCGCGGCCTCGATCTTCGTACCCATCTCGGCGAGCTTGAAGGCGATCGCCTGGTGCTTGGCGAGCGGCTGGCCGAACGTCTTGCGTTGCTGGGCGTAGCTGACCGCCAGCTCGAAGGCGCGGATGGAGATGCCGCAGGCGCGGGCGGCCACGTTGACCCGGCCCACCTCGATGCCGTCCATCATCTGGTAGAAGCCTCGGCCCACCTTGTCGGCGCCACCCAGGATCGCGGAGTCGGGCACTGTCACCCCGTCGAGGACCATCTCGGTGGTCTCGACGCCCTTGTAGCCCATCTTTTCGATCTTGCCGGGGATGGTGAGGCCGGGGGCGGTCTCGCCGAAGCCCGGCTCCTTCTCCAGCAGGAAGGTGCTCATGTTGCCGTAGACCGACTCGGCGCCGGTGTCGGTCTTGACCAGGGTGGCCACCACCGAGGAGTACGCCCCGTTGGTCAGCCACATCTTCTGGCCGTTGAGCACGTAGTTGTCGCCGTCGCGGACAGCCCGGGACTTGATCGCCGACACGTCGGAGCCGGTCTCCGGCTCGGACATGGAGAACGCTCCGCGCACCTCGCCGGTGGCCATCTTCGGCAGGAGGCGGGCCTTCTGCTCGGCCGAGCCGTGCTGGGAGATCAGGTACGCCACGATGAAGTGGGTGTTGACGATGCCGGAGATCGACATCCAGCCCCGGGACAGTTGCTCCACCACCAGCGCGTAGGTCAGCAGCGACTCGCCCAGGCCGCCGAACTCCTCGTCGATGGTGAGGCCGAACAGGCCCATCTCACGCATGCCGTCGAGGATGTCGGTGGGGTACTCGTCGGCGTGCTCCAGCCGCTGGGCGTGCGGAATGATCTCCTTGTCGGCGAAGTCCCGAACGGTCTCCAGGATCGACTGTTGCACATCGGTCAGGCCGGGCGTCTGGGCGAGTCGAGCCATCACAGCCTCCGGGGATCCGCGCACTACTCGTGGGTAACTGAACGCTGGGTCAGTATCGGTCTCCGGAGCCGACGAGGCCAAGGTGACCAGTCCACACAACCGCTGTGAAAAGGTTCACCGCTGCGGGTAGCGTCCGGCAAGAGGGACTTTTCCGGCACCGGCAGGAGGAGGACAGCTGTGAGCTACCCACCGCCGTCGGGACCACCGTCAGACGAGCAGCCACCGTCACCCTACGAGCCACCCCGGGACCAGTCGCCCTACGCGCCGCCGCCGGCCGGCCAGCCGCCGTACGCGCCACAACCGGACCAGCCGGCGTTCGAGCTGCCGGCGGAACGCTCACCGTACGGGCCGCCTGCGGACGATCCGTCGCCGTACGGGCAGCAGGGGCCGCACCAGTCGGGGCACTGGAGTCAGCAGCCGCCGTACCCCCCGCAGGGCCCCTACGGTCAGTACGGCCCGCCGCCCTCCGGGCCAGGTCGGGGCACCAACGTGCTGGCGATCCTGTCGCTGGTGTTCGCCTTCGCCTTTCCGCCGGCCGGTGCCGTCCTCGGCCACGTGGCCAAGCGGCAGATCCGCACCAGCGGCGAGGAAGGTGACCAGCTCGCCACCTGGGGGCTGATCCTCGGCTACGTCTTCACCGGGCTCACCCTGCTGGCGTGCTGCGGCTGGCTGGCCCTCGTGGCCCTGGGCAACACCGGCGACAACGGCGGCTACTGACCGCCGCCACACTCAGGCCGCTGGTCAGCGGAACCGGGCCTCGCGGACGCTGTTGCCGCCGTCCACCACCAGCATCTGGCCGGTGATGTACGAGGCGGCCGGCGAGCAGAGGAAGCTGATCGCCGCCGCGACCTCGTCCGGAGTGCCCGGTCGACCCACCGGCGTGCCAAGCCCTTGCTTGATCTCGGCCATCGTGGACGCGGCGGTGTAGATGGTGCCCGGTGCGACCGCGTTGACGGTCACGCCGTCGGCGATCATCTCCATCGCCAACGCCCGGGTCAGCCCGACGACGCCGGCCTTCGCCGCGGCGTACGCGGCCTCGGTGGGCAGCGCGTTGACGGGGCCGGCGGTGGCCGACAGGTTGACGATCCGACCCCAGCCCCGCTCGGCCATCCCCCCGATGAACGCCCGACTGCACAGGAACGCCGTGGACAGGTTGCGGTCGATCTCGCCGCGCCACTCGTCGTAGGTCAGCTGCGCGACCGGCCGCAGCACTCCCTGGCTGGCCCGGCTGGCCAGGCCGGCGTTGTTGACCAGCACCTCGACGTCGCCCAACTGCTCGGCGACCGCGTCGGCCAGCGCGCCGACCTCCGACTCGTCGGTCAGGTCCGCGACGAAGCCGGTCACCCCCAGCTCGCCAGCGCGTTCGTGGATGCGCCGGGTGGTGGAGACGATGGCCACCCGGGCACCCAGGTCGGCGAGTCGGCGCGCGGTCGCGTACCCGATGCCGTCCGGGCTGCCCGCGCCGGTCACGAGGGCGACCCGCCCGTCGAGCCGCATGGTCACCGGGTCGGCCAGCGCGACCGGCTCGTCGGGGCCAGGGCCGCCTGCCGGCGCGGCCGCGCGGGCACGTCGGGCCCCGCCCGGGCGGCTGACGTCCCGTCTGGGTCGGCTGCCGGAGCGGTCCGCGGCGCGCGCGTCGAATGCCATGTCGAGATCCTGCCCGTTACGACCGGCCCGAAGCAACGCGGCACCCGGGAGCGGGGTCAACGGTTTTGGTCACTCCTGGCTACCCTGACGGCGCACCCGACCTGACGGAGAGATCGCATGACCAACCCCCCGCCCTCTGGCGGCTGGCACGACCCGGCGTGGTCGGGACAGCAGTCCGGTGACCCCACCCTCCCGGTGAGCAGTCAACCGGCACCCACCCAGCCGATCGAAGTCAACCCATACGCGCCGACCGACCCGTACGCGCCGACCAGTCCGTACGCGGGCGGCGCGCCGCAGATACCGACCCAGCCCGGCCCGTACGCGGCCACGCCCGGTTACCCGCCGCCTGGCTACCCGGGTTACGGGTACCCGCCCGCACCGAAGCAGAACGGCCTGGCCATCGCCGCGATGGTCGTCTCGATCATCGGCGCCCTCGGCCTCTGCGCGTACGGCCTCGGTGGCTACATCGGCGCGATCGGTGCGATCCTCGGCCACGTGTCCCGTAAGCAGATCAAGGAGCGTGGTGAGGGCGGCGAGGGCTTCGCCACCGCCGGCATCATCGTCGGCTGGGTCGCCACCGCGCTGGCGGTGCTGGCCACCATCGTCATCGTGATCTTCATCGTCTGGGCCGCGAACCAGGACACGTCCAGCTACGAGAGCGGCAACTACTGAGTTCGGCGAGCCGCCCCCGGGTGCGACCCGGGGGCGGCTCGGCGGTTCACTCGGCCGGTGGGGTGAACGACGAGGTACGGCTCATTCCGGCGGCCCGGCCCTTCGCGGCGACCACGAGCGCCATCTTGCGGGACGCCTCATCGATCATCTCGTCGCCGAGCATCACGGCGCCCAGCTTGCCGCCGGCTTCCGAGGTGTAGTGCTCGTACGCGTCGAGGATCAGCTCGGCGTGGTCGTAGTCGGCCTGCGCCGGCTGGTAGACCTCGTTGGCGGCGTCGATCTGACCCGGGTGCAGCACCCACTTGCCGTCGAAGCCCAGCGCCGCCGAGCGCTTGGCCACCTCGCGGAACCCGTCGACGTCCCGGATCTGCAGGAAGGGGCCGTCGATGGCCTGCTTGTCGTGCATCCGGGCGGCCATCAGGATCCGCATGAGGATGTAGTGGTACGGGTCGCCCGGGTAGTCCGGGATCAGCGCGCCGACCACCAGGGACTTCATGTTGATCGACGCCATGAAGTCGGCCGGGCCGAAGATGATGGTCTCCACGCGCGGCGAGGCGGCGGCGATCGCGTCCACGTTGACCAGCCCGGCGGCGTTCTCGATCTGCGCCTCGATGCCGATCCGGCCGACCTCCAGGCCGAGCGTCTTCTCGATCTGGGTGAGCGTCAGGTCCAGCCACTGCACCTGGGCGGCCGTCTGCACCTTCGGCAGCATGATGCAGTCCAGATTCGCGCCGGCGCCCTCGACGACGTCGATGACGTCCCGGTAGGTCCACGGGGTGGTCAGGTCGTTGACGCGGACCACGCGGGTCTTCCCGGCCCAGTCCCCCTCGTTGAGCGCGGCCACGATGTTCTTGCGCGCGTCCGGCTTGGCCAGCGGGGCGACGGCGTCCTCCAGGTCGAGGAAGACCTGGTCGGCCGGAAGGCCCTGGGCCTTGCCGAGCATCTTGACGCTGGAACCCGGCACGGCGAGGCAGGACCTGCGGGGGCGACCGACTGCGGCCATGGATGCGCTCCTTCCAGCGTCCGGCGGGCATGCCGACGCCACCTGACGACAGAGTTGAGAACTTAACGATCCCAAAGGGCGTTGTGACGCCACGGTAACCTCGCGCCATGACCGGGGTGAATGGACCTGTGGAAGATCTCACTGGGCGTCGGCTGGTGGTGGTGACCGGGGCAAGCTCCGGCATCGGGTTGGCCGCCGCCGTGCAGCTGGCCTGCCGCGGTGACCAGGTTGTGCTGGTCGGGCGGGACCCGGCGCGCCTCCAGGCCGCAGCGGAACGGGTACGGGAGAACTCGGGCGAGCGTCCGGAGTTGTTCCGAGCCGACTTCGCGGTCCTGGACGACGTGCGCCGGCTCGCCGAGCAGCTACGGGCCGCGTACGACCGGATCGACGTGCTCGCCAACAACGCCGGTGCAATCGCGCTGCAACCACTCACCACCGTCGACGGCTTCGAGATGTCGATCCAGGCCAACCACCTGGCCCCGTTCCTGCTGACCAACCTGCTCGCCGACCGGGTGGGCCGGATCGTGGTGACCGCCTCCGGTGCGCACCGCTTCGGCGCGCTCGACCCGGACGACCTGAACGCACCGCTGCGCGGCTATCGGCCGATCGGCGCGTACGGCACCAGCAAACAGGCGAACATCCTGTTCACCGCCGAGGCGGCCCGACGCTGGCCGGAGATGTCCGCGTACTGCTTCCACCCCGGGGTGGTGCGCACCCGGTTCGGCAACGACAGCAGGCTGGTCGCGTTCGGCATGCGGTTCATGCCGTTCCGCAGCCCGGAGAAGGGCGCCGAGACCCTGGTGTGGCTGGCCAACCAGGACGGATCCCGGCTGACCAACGGCGGCTTCTACGCCGACCGTCGCCCGCGTCGGCCGTACCGCAAGGCCAGCGACCCGCGGCTCGCCGCCCGACTCTGGGAGGCGAGCGCGAAGGCAGTCGGCATCGCTGGGTAGCGTGGCCGCCATGCTCACTCTCGTCGCGCTGGTCGAGTACGCATCCGGGGCCGAGGCCGCCGGGCAACGCTACGAGGACGCCGTGCTGGCCTTTCTCGGGCGGCACGGCGGCCAGCTGGAACGGCGGCTGCGTGGCACCGACGGGCAGACCGAGGTGCACGTGATCCGGTTCGACGCCCGCGCCGGCTACGAGTCGTTCCTCGTCGATCCGGAACGGGCCGCGCTACGCGCCGCGCTCGGCGAAGCCGCACCGACGACCCAGGTCATCGAGGTCCACGAGGTCTGACCGGGCGGACCTGCGTCTTCCCTCACTTCATCACAGGGTGGCGGGCGAGAACAAGACTTGATCTTGGAGTGGCCGGCAACCAACATCGAGGCATGGATTTCGATGCGACCGCCACCGCGCGCCGGGCCCTCTGGATCGGCGGCGGGCAATGGGCCGGCAAGTCGACAGTCGCCGTCAACCTGGCCATGCGGTTCGGTCTGACGGCATACCTCTACGACCGGCACGACGCCCGAGGGCACGACGACCGGCGCATCGCAGACCGGGTCCGGCACGGCGAACCGCCGGCCGGCCCCGATCCGGAGACGACCTGGGTACGCACCGAGCCAGCCCGAATGGCTGCCGAGACACTGGCAGGTTTTCCCCGCCGCTTCGCGTGGGTGCTCGACGACCTCAGCGCACTGGTGCCCGGCCGCCGGCTGGTGGCCGAAGGCTGGGGGCTGCGACCGGAGTTGGTGGCACCGGTCGTCGGATCGGTACGGCAGCTGGTGGTGCTGGTGCCCACTGCCGAGTTCCGCGCCCAGCAGATCGTCCGGCTGCCGCGTGCCAGCATCGCCGCAGCGGGGGTCAGTGACCCCGAGCGGGCCCTCCGCAACAGGTGGGAGAGGGACGAACTGGTGGCGGCGGACGCAGTGGCGCAGGCCGCGCGGCTGGGCGTCCGGGTGATCCAGGTGGACGGCAGCCTCGACGGTGATCAGCTGACCGATCTGGTCGCGGACCACTTCGCCGCGTACCTGTGAAGACCGTCAGTCGTTCAGCGGGGTCGGGTCGGCCGGCAGCGCGGTGGGTGCCGGCCGGCGAGCGGCCCGGGCGCCGCCGAGCACCACCACCGCCACCCCGGCCAGCAGCAACGCCATCCCGAGCAGCGCGTACGGGCGGGGAACCTGACCCAGCCAGGCCCAACCGAGCAGGGCCGCGCCGGGCGCCTCCAGCAGGATCAGCACGCTCACCGTGGTCGCCGGGATCTTCTTCAGCGCGTAGTTGAACATCGAGTGCCCGAGCAGTTGGGCGCCGACCACGAGGGCGAGGATGGCCAGCCAGGTCCGCCCGTCGAACCCGGTCAGCCGTACGCCGCCGATCAGGCACATGACCAGCAGGAGCAGTGCGCAGATCCCGTAGCAGATGGTGGTGTAGGTGGTGGTGCTGATGCTGGTCCGCGCCCGCTCACCGAAGGCGGTGTAGACGGCGGCGAACATGCCGCCGGTCAACGCCAGCACGTCGCCGAGGACGGCCCTGCCGGAGACCCCCACGTCCACCCCGGTGGCGATCGCGGCGCCGCCGACCGCCACCGCGATGCCGATCCACACGATCCGGGGCAGCCCACGTCCCTGGGCGCGCGCGATCAGCCCCTGCCAGACCGGCTGGGTGGCGACCAGGGCGGTGGACGTGGCGACCGAGGTGAGCTGGGCGCTCGGCACCCACGTCGCGAAGTGACCGGCCAACGCGACCCCGGACAGGATGCAGAACAGTCCCTCCCGCCGGCCCACACCGGTGGTCAGCCTGCGGAACTCGGCGCGACGGCGGGCCAGCGCGAAAGGGCTCAGCACTGCCACCGCGAGCAGGTTGCGCCAGAACGCGATGGCCAACGCGGGTGCGGCGGCGTACGCGATCAGTGGCGCGGACGACGACACGGCGACCACGGCCAGACCGACCGCGCCGGTGGTCAGCGGATCCAGGGACGGCCGGGGTGAAGGTGGGGACACGGGACGTAATCCTCACACGTATGACGGACAACACGCAGGGTCATCGCTCCGTTACGATCACGCGGGTCCGCGCCGCCAACCCCCGACCGCCCGGAGGCGCTCCCCCATGCCCACCTACCAGGCGGTGCTGTTCGATTTCTTCGGCACCCTCACCCGTTCGGTGCAGCGCGGTGTCGCTCACACCGACACCGCCGAGCTGCTCGGATGTGACACCGACACGTTGACCGAGGTGCTGGACCGCACGTACTACGAGCGGGCCACCGGTCGACTCGGCAACGCGGAGGCGACCCTTCGGTGGGTGTGCGCCCAGGCCGGCGTACACCCGAACGACACCGCGGTGCGGGCGGCCGTGGCGTCCCGGCACCGGGCGGTCCGCGCGGACACCTGGCTGCGGGCCGACGCCGTGCCGGTGCTGGCGGCCCTACGCCAGCGCGGCCTGCGTACCGGGGTGATCAGCGACTGTACGCACGAACTGCCGGCCTTCCTGCCACAGCTCGCGGTCGCCCGGCTGCTCGACGTGCGGGTCTTCTCCGTACAGGTTGGACGGTGCAAGCCGGACCCGGCGCTCTACCTGACCGCCTGCCAGCGGCTCGGGCTCGCCCCGGGCAACTGCCTGTACGTCGGTGACGGCGGCAGCCAGGAGTTGACCGGCGCCGAGCGGGCCGGGATGACCGCGGTCCGGCTCGCCGCGGCGGACCTGGCCACACACATGGTGTTCAACGCCGACCTGGACTGGCGCGGCCCCACAATCGGCACCCTGCGCGAGGTGCTCGCCCTGGTCGACGTCGACGCCGAGGTGGTGGGCGCCGGCGGCCGGGCGGGTTGACGCGCCGATCAGCGGCGACGAACCCGGTGCAGGCGGAACGGCTTGCGGGTGGCCCGGACGGCCGGTGTGGGCCGAGGCGGCTCGGCCTGCGCGTCGGCCGGCAGGTCCGCGCCGGCCAGCGGCGTTCCGGCCGGGGTGAGCCGGTTGACCGCGCATCCGTCGGCGGCCCAGCGGGCCACCAGGTCAGCGGTCGGACCGGGCGCGTTGAGACGCTTCGCCGCCACCAGCGGCGCGGTGGTGTCCCACGCCTCCGTGCCCGGCTGCACCCGGCTCACCTGTGCCGACCAGGTGACGATCCGACCACCGTGGTCGCCGCGCAGGGAGACCTGCGCCTCGGTGGCGTCGGCCAGACCCGGTGCTGCCTGCTCGCCCGGCCCGCTGACCACCAGGAGGGCGCCCTCCAGTGGGGCGCACCAGAGCGCGAGCGCCGGCCCACCGGAAACGCTGACCCAGGCCACGGCAGCCTTCTTCATCGCCTCGTCGACCAGCGGCGTCGACCCACCCCCGTCGTCAGTCACCCTCGCATCCTGCCGCACCTCGGCCGCTGACGCGTAGGCCGCCGGCGCTTTGGTGTGATCAGCCCACGAACGGCGGCACCGCGATCTCACCGCGCGCCACCGGCATCACCTGACCGGCGACGGTCGCGCCGACCGCCACAGCGTTCGCCGCGGTGACCGTGCAGGCCAGCGAGGACGGACGGTTGATCTCCACACCCTGACGGACCGCGTAACGGGACAGCCCCTCGGCCGGCAGCAGACCGCTCGCCACCAGCCAGACACCGAGGCCGAGGGCCGCCGAGCCGGTCGCCGGGTCCTCCGGGACACCCATCCCCGGCACGAAGACCCGGGCGTGCGCGGTTTGCGTGGCGGCGTCCCAGGAGAAGACGCTGACGTGCGACACCCCATAACGCTGCGCCGCCGTCGCGTTCACCCGCGCGCGGGCCACCGACTCCGGACGCACCGGGAGGTACGGGAACTCCAAACCGCAGCCGGCGACGCGGGGAGCGGGCCCGATGTGGTCGTCCGCGACCAGCCCGGCGATCTCCAGCAACGGCTCCGGGTCCAACTCCGGCCCGAGAGTCGGCGTGCCCCCGGTCAGCGTCGCCCCCGACGCGGTCACCTCGATCGGCAGCACCCCGGCCTTGCACTCCTGGGTGACCTGCCCCACACCGAACATGCCCCGGCGGCTGGCGGTGACCGCCGCGCCGACGCTCGGGTGCCCGGCGAACGGCAACTCCTCCACCGGGGTGAAGATCCGGGCCCGGTAGGTGGCGCCGACCTGGGTCGGTGGCAGCACGAACACCGTCTCGGACAGGTTGAACTCCAACGCGAGCGCCTGCATCTGCTCGGTGGCCAGCGCTTCCGCGCCGAACACCACGGCCAGCGGGTTGCCGGCGAAAGGGCGGTCGGTGAAGACGTCCACGATCTCGTAGGCCAAGGTCGACATGTTGATAAACACTAGGCGCTTAGGCTGGTGCCCGTGAGCACGCCGACCCGGGTCTACATCGCCCGTCTCGCCGGAGTCGCCGTCTTCGACCCGAACGGTGACCAGGTGGGGCGGGTTCGTGACGCCGTGGCACGGCTGCGGGCGACCAAACGGCCCCCGGAGGTGGTGGGCCTCGTCGCCGAGATGCCGATGCGCCGCCGGATCTTCCTGTCCATCAACCGGATCACGTCCATCGACGTGGACGCCGTCGTGCTGGGCTCCGGCACCCTCAACCTGCGCCGGTTCGAGAAGCGCCCGAACGAGCTGCTGGTGCTCCAGGAACTGCTGGACCGACGGGTACAGCTCGACCCGGGCGGCCAGCCCGGCGCCGTCGTGGACGTCGCGATGGACTGCAGCCGGGGCGGCGAGTGGTCGCTGACCCGCGTCGCCGTACGGGAGCAGACCGGTCGGCTCAGCCGCCGCGGCCACCTGCACCAGGTCGAGTGGGACCGGGTGCGCGGGCTCAGCGGCATCGCCGACAACCGGGGTACGGCCAACCTGCTCGCCGTCCTGGAGGACATGCGCCCGGCCGACCTGGCCAACGCGCTGCAGGACCTGCCCGACGCCCGGCGCAACGAGGTCGCCGCCGCGTTGGACGACGAGCGGCTGGCCGACGTGCTCAGCGAGCTGCCCGAGCACGACCAGGTGGAGATCCTCGCCGCCCTCGACCGGGAGCGGGCCGCCGACGTACTGGAGGAGATGGACCCGGACGACGCCGCGGACCTGCTCAACGAGCTGCCCCCACCGGAGCAGGACGTGCTGCTGGACCTCATGGAGCCGGACGAGGCCGACCCGGTGCGTCAGCTCCTGAAATACACGCCCGGCACGGCGGGCAGCGTGATGACCTCGGAGCCGGTCATCCTGCCGCCGGACGCCACCGTCGCCGAGGCGCTGGCCCGGATCCGGGAGCCACAGCTCTCCCCCGCCGTCGCCGCGCAGGTCTTCGTGACCCGGGCGCCGCAGATCACCCCGACCGGCCGCTACCTGGGCATGGTGCACTTCCAGGCGCTGCTGCGTGAGCCGCCGGCCGACCTGCTGGGCAAGGTGGTGGTCAACGACATCGACCCGCTGCGCCCCACCACCCCGTTACCGGAGATCACCCGTCGGATGGCCACCTACGACCTGGTCGCCATGCCGGTGATCGACCGGAGCAACCGGCTGGTCGGCGCCGTGACAGTGGACGACGTGCTGGACCACTCGCTGCCCCGGGACTGGCGGGACCGCGACGCCCTGACCGGCCCGGGCACCACCGACGCGGGGCTGGACGGCGCGGATGGCTGAGCAGCGGCGGAACGAGCGGCTCGACCAGCCACGCGAGCCCCGGGGCATCAAGCTGCCCCGGTTCGACGCGGAGGCGTTCGGCCGGTGGTCCGAGGGCATCGCCCGGGGCATGGGCACCGCGAACTTCATCGTCGTCATGACGGTGGTGATCGCGATCTGGTTCGTCTGGAACACGTTGGCCCCGACGGACCTGCGCTTCGACCCGTACACCTTCACGTTCCTGACCCTGGTGCTGTCGTTGCAGGCCAGCTACGCGGCGCCGCTGATCCTGCTGGCCCAGAACCGGCAGGCCGACCGGGACCGCGTGGCCCTGGAGGAGGACCGGCGGCGAGCCACCGCGCAGAAGGCGGACACCGAGTACCTGGCGAGGGAGATCGCCGCACTGCGGATCGCGATGGGTGAGGTGGCCACCCGCGACTTCCTCCGCTCCGAGCTGGCCCGGCTGGCCGAGGAACTGGACGAGGCGGGGCAGCGCCGGCAACGGCTGGAACGCCGCCAGCAGGACAAGGACATCCGGCAGGAGAAGCGCGGCAGGCGACCGACCGACGGTGTCGGCCTGGACGAACCACGCGACGACCTGGACGGCGACTTCGCCCGGGACGCCCGGCCGGACGGCACCGGGCCCCGCCCAGCGGACGGCTGATCAACAGGTCATCGATTGGCTCACACCGCCCCGGCCAGCGGCGGCAGCGGATGCCCCGCGACGTAGCATTGCGGGCATGTCAGCACCCGTGAGCACCGTCGAGGACGCGATCCAGGCCGCCCTGGCCACCGTCAACGACCCGGAGATCCGCCGGCCCATCACCGAGCTGGGCATGGTCCGCTCCGCCACGATCGGTGCCAGCGGTGTCGTACGCGTCGAGCTGCTGCTCACCGTCGCCGGCTGCCCCCTGAAGGACAAGCTGCGTAACGACATCACCGCCGCCGTTGCAGCGGTGCCCGGCGTCACCGGCGTGGAGATCGACTTCGGTGTGATGAGCCCCGAGCAGCGGCAGGGATTGCAGTCGCAGCTGCGCGGCGGCGGCGCCACCGAGGAGCCCGTCATCCCGTTCGCCCAGCCCGGCTCACGCACCCGGGTGTACGCGGTTGCCAGCGGCAAGGGTGGCGTCGGCAAGTCCAGCGTGACTGTCAACCTGGCAGCGGCCCTCGCCGCCCGCGGTCTCTCCGTCGGCGTGGTCGACGCGGACATCTACGGCCACTCGGTGCCCCGGATGCTCGGCACGGAGGCCCGGCCCACCCGCGTCGAAGACATGATCATGCCGCCGCAGTCGCACGGCGTGAAGGTGATCTCCATCGGCATGTTCACCTCCGGCAACGCCGCGGTGGTGTGGCGCGGCCCGATGCTGCACCGGGCGTTGCAGCAGTTCCTGGCCGACGTCTACTGGGGCGACCTGGACGTGCTCCTGCTCGACCTGCCCCCGGGCACTGGTGACGTGGCCATCTCGCTGGCCCAACTGCTCCCCAACTCGGAGATCCTGATCGTCACCACGCCACAGACCGCCGCCGCCGAGGTGGCCGAGCGGGCCGGTGCGATCGCCCTGCAGACCCACCAGCGGGTGGTTGGCGTCATTGAGAACATGTCCTGGCTGGAGCTTCCGGACGGCTCACGGATGGAGATCTTCGGTGCCGGGGGTGGCACGGCCGTCGCCGAGTCGCTGAGCCGGACCATCGGCGCGCAGGTGCCGCTGCTCGGGCAGATCCCGCTGGACACGCGGGTCCGCGAGGCCGGCGACGCGGGCAACCCGATCGTGCTGGCCGAGCCGGAGTCCCCGGCCGCGCAGGCACTCAACGCCGTT
Organism: Micromonospora sp. M61; assembly: GCF_018070245.1. Classification (NCBI taxonomy): domain Bacteria; kingdom Bacillati; phylum Actinomycetota; class Actinomycetes; order Micromonosporales; family Micromonosporaceae; genus Micromonospora; species Micromonospora sp. M61. The sequence continues at coordinate 73,958 of NZ_JAGPYA010000027.1, forward strand.
GCCGACCGGCTCGCGATGCGCCGTGAGTCGCTGCTCGGGAAGCCGCTCGGCCTCAAGCCCGCCGGGCGCTGACCACCACGAACACCGCCAGCCCGTCGGCCACTGTTGGCCGGCGGGCTGAGTCGTGTCTGCGGGTGGGCAGTCCAGCCGTGCGGCGCATGGTCAACTCGGGTTTCTGAAAGTCGGGGCATCCCGCGCCGATTTAAGGCCGACTTTCTGAAACCCGAGCTGATCAAGGCGAGCGCAGGCCACGCGAGCACGAAGGCAGGCCGCGGAGGCAGAGCCGAGCGCGGGCTGAGCCGAGCACGCGGGGTCGGTCAGGTGGCGTCGTCGTAGCTGACGCGGGGGGCCGGCGCAGAGGGGCTGGTGGTGGCCGTGCCGGGCCGGGCGCCGTCCGACCTCAGGTCGGCGGCGCTGGCCACGTCCTTGAGGTCGTCGTGCACGCTGCTGACGTCGGCGCGCAGGTTGTCGTAGACGCCCTGCAACGGCTTACGGATCGCCGCCTCGTCCTCCTCGCTGAGGAGGTGCTTGCGGATGAACGCCTTCGGGTGCAGGTCCTCCAGCTGGATGTCGGTGCCCAGCTCGCGACTCAGGTCACCGGTGGCGTTGCGGGCCATGTTGCGCAGGTTGCGCACCAGCCGCAGGCCGTCGGTGATGACTGCGGGCAGCCGGTCACCGAAGATCAGCAGCGCCAGGAGCAGCAGCGCTCCGATTTCCCACCAGTTCAGGTTGTCGAGCATCCCGCTGGCCTCCTCTCGGCGTCAGCAGCAAGACTACGCACGCCGGGAGGCGTTCGGGCAAGGGGTGAGCCGCTGTTCACTTCGCGTCCGCGGCGAGAGTTACCGAGGTGTTCTGCCGGTCGGAGCCCCGCCGGAATTCGACGGTCACCACCGATCCGGGCGCGTACTTGCGTACCAGCGCGGTCAGGTCCGTCGGCTCGGTCATCGGCCGGCCGTTGATCTTGAGGATCACGTCGCCGACCTTCAACCCGGCGCCGGCCGCCGGGCCGGACGGCTCCACCTCCGCCAGTCGCAGGCCACCCCCGAGTGCTCCGGTCGGGCCGTCCACGCGGGCGCCGATCACCGTACGCCGGGCCTTGCCGGTGCCGATGATGTCCTGGGTCACCCGCTTGGCCTGGTTGATCGGGATGGCGAAGGCGAGGCCGATGTTGCCGGCCTCCTGCCCCTCGGCGACCAGTGACTTGATGGTGGAGTTGACCCCGACCACCCGTCCGGCGCCGTCGACCAACGGCCCGCCGGAGTTGCCGTGGTTGACCGCGGCGTCGGTCTGGATCGCCGCGTAGTAGCGCACCGGCCCGCCCGGCTCACCGGCCTGCATCGTCCGGTCCAGGGCACTCACGATGCCGGCGGTGACCGTGTTGGCCAGCGAGAGCGGTGAGCCCATGGCGAGCACCGGGTCGCCGACGGCCAGCGCGTCGGAGTCCCCGAACTCCACGGCCCGCAGGCCGGGCCGACTCACCTTGATCACGGCGATGTCCGATTCCGGGTCCTGACCGACGATGGTCGCCGGCGCGGTGCTGCCGTCGTTGAAGACCACCGAGGCCTTGCCGGTGCCGCCGGCCACCACATGGTCGTTGGTGATCACATGACCGTCGGCGGTGGCGATGAAGCCGGAGCCCTCACTGGTGCCGCCGAGACTGCTCACCCGCACGGTGACCACGCTGGGCAGGACCCGCTCGGCGACACCGGCCAGTGACTCCGGCTTGCGCTGGGCCAGCGCCGGGGCCTCCGCCGGCGCACCGCCGAGCACCACCTCACCGGCCCCGCCGCGGACCGCGAACGCGTAGCCGAGCGCGCCGCCGAGGGTGCCGGCCAGCAGAGCGGTGAGTACGGGGATGAGCAGCAGGTGACGCAGCGTCGGTCGGCCCGGCGCGTCCGGGTCGGTGACCGCCTCGGGCTCGGTGCCGGTCGCCACCACGCCGGGCACCACCACCGCGGTCGGCGCAGCCGGGTCCCGCCATGGATCGGCAAGCGCGTCCGACCACCAGGGCGACGCCCCTGCCGTGCCGGACGTGCCGGGTGCCGGCCAGCTCGGCGAGGGCCCAGCCGGGCCGTAGGTGCCAGGTGCCGGCCAGGGCGACGCCCCGGCTGAGCCGTACGCGCCAACTGCGGGCCAGGGCGGCGGCCCAGCCGGGCCGTACGTGCCGGGTGCGGGCCAGCTCGACGAGGGCCCGCCAGGCGGCACAGCGGCCCCGGGCGTCGTCGGCGGGTGCCCTGGTGCCGGGCCGCCGGCTGACGGCACGATGGGCACGTTGCCAGCCCCTGGCGTGGTCGGCGATCCCGCCGGAGGGGTCCCTGCCCCGGGCGGTCCCGCCGGGGTCTCACCGCCCCGGCGCCAGTCCCAGCCGTCGGTCACGTCGGTGCCTCCCAGTCCGTCCCCGGATCCCGCGCCGCGTCGCCCGGCCACGGGCCGGTTCGGTCGCGGCTGACGGGATACCGCCTCCAGGATTGCACGGATGCCCGCGATGGAGTCACCGCTTGCCCCGGTGATCGCAACAGGCGGAGGCGCGGCTGCGCCTCATGACGGTCGCCTCTACGCTCACAGTGCCAACCCGCCCCCCGCACCACGCACCGCCCCCGGAGGTGCCCCATCGCCACGGTCGCCGGTTCCGGCAGTTCGACGGCACAGGCTCAACAGTTCGCCGAGTCGTACGTCACCGAGGACCTCGTTCTGCGCACCGCCCGCAGCCTGGCCCGGGAGGTGGGCCTCGACGCGGTCACCCCCGGCGCGGGAGCTGCGCTGCGGCTGCTGGCCGCTGCCGGCAACGCCCGCGCCGTGGTGGAGATCGGCACCGGCACCGGGGTGAGCGGCGTCTGGCTGCTCCGCGGCATGCGCGCCGACGGCGTGCTCACCACCATCGACGTGGAGGTGGAGCACCAGCGGATCGCGCGACGGATCTTCGCCGAGGCGGGCTTCGCCGCCGGCCGTACGCGGATCATCACCGGTCGCGCGTTGGACGTGCTGCCCCGGCTCGCCGACGGCGCGTACGACCTGGTCTTCGTGGACGCGGAGGCCACCGGCTTCCACGCCTGCGTGGAGGCGGCGCTGCGGTTGTTGCGCCCGGGGGGCGTGCTCGCGCTCAACGGTGTGCTGGCCGGTGGCCGGATCGGTGACCCGGCCGCTCGGGACGCGGAGACGGTGACCGTCCGCGAGACGATCAAGGCGGTCCGGGAGTCGGAGCACTGGATCCCCGCTCTGCTTCCGGTCGGCCACGGGGTGCTCGCCGCGGTGAAGTGCTGACCTGGTCAGTCGACGCTGGCCAGCCAGCGCAGCAACCACCGGACGCCCCAGCCGGTGGCGCCTCGGCTGACCTCGGCGTGGTCGCCGTCCGCCCAGGACGGGGCCGACATGTCCAGGTGCAGCCAACGGTCGCGTCGGTCGCCGGTGAACTCACGCAGGTAGAGGGCGGCCAGCACCGAGCCGGCGCCCTGTGCCGGCGCGCTGTAGAGGTCGGCGATCTCGCTGCCCAGGTATTCGACGTAGTCGCCGTGCAGCGGCATCCGCCACACCGACTCGCCGGCTGCTTCGGCCGCGGCCCGCACGTCGGCGGCCAGCTGGTCGTTCTCGCTGTACAGGGCGGCGGTGCGCTTGCCCAGGGCTACGGCGTTGGCGCCGGTGAGGGTGGCCAGGTCGAGCAGCAGGTCCGGCTTGAGCTGCTGCACCGCGTACGCGAGCGCGTCGGCGAGGACCAGCCGGCCCTCGGCGTCGGAGTTGGTCGTCTCGCTGGTCGTGCCGCCGTAGTGCCGGACGACGTCGCCGGGGCGGAACGCGGAGCCGCTGACCATGTTCTCGGCGAGCGGGGCCAGCGTGGTGATCCGGACCGGCAGCCGCAGCATGGCGGCGCCCACTGTGGCGGCCACGACGGCGGCGGCGCCGGCCATGTCCTTGCGCATCAGCTTCATCGCCGGCACCGGCTTGATCGAGATGCCGCCGGTGTCGAAGGTGATGCCCTTGCCGATCAGCACCACGTGCGTACGCGCGTCGGCGGGGTGCCAGTCCAGTTCGACGAGTCGGGGGCCGCTGGCCGAGCCGCCGCCCACGGCGAGGATGCCGCCGAAGCCCTCGGCGGCCAGTTCGTCCGGGCCACGGACCCGCAGCCGCAGATCCGGCAGGTCGGCTGCGGCGGAGGCCACCTGCTCGGCGAACCACTGCGGGTTCTTCAGCGAGCTGGGGGTGTTGGTCAGGTCGCGGGCGAGGTGGGTCATCGCCGCGGTGGTCTGGGCCGTGGTGACGATGGCCTCGAACGTGCCCGGGTCAGCCAGCAACAGATCGACGCTGCTGAGCGCCGGTGTGGTGCCGGCCTCGGTCATGCGGAACCGGTACGGGGCGAGCAGCAGCCCCTCGGTGAACCCGCGGACGGCGGCCGGAGTCACGCCCTCCGGCAACGCGATGGTGATATGGATCTCATCTGCGGCGGAGCGGGCCAGGGCCGCGCCAGCCGTCCGCCAGGCCGCCTCGTCGCCGTCACCGATGCCGAGCAGCAGCAGCCGGCCGGGAGTACGCCCGGGGCGGAGCTGGGTGTGGATCTCACCGGCCCGTCCGCTCAGTCGGGCCGCCGGCACCAGCGCGGCGGCCTCGTCGGCCGTGCCGTCCGGGGGTGCCACGGCGGTCGAGACGGGCTCGGCCGAGGTGTCACCTCCCGCTGCCGCATCGGCGGTGCGAACAGGCAGGACGAGCACGTCGAGCCGGTCGGGCTCGGCGATCAGACGGATGGCGAGCACGCGGGACCGTACCTCCAGGAAAGTGTCGCGGAGCGGAACCGAGCCCGCCTGCCCGCGCCGATGAAGACCCTGAGCCACCGGCGTTACCGGTGGCTCAGGGTCGCAAGAACGCTCCGGGCGGCGTGAGCCGCCCGGACCACTCCTTACTCAGCCGGCCGCTGCCTTCAACGCGTCACCGAGCGCGTTGGCCTCGTCGGGAGTCATCTCGACGACGAGCCGGCCACCGCCCTCCAGCGGGACCCGCATGACGATGCCCCGCCCCTCCTTGGTGACTTCCAGCGGACCGTCGCCCGTCCGCGGCTTCATCGCCGCCATGTTGTCTCCCCTCAGACCTACACCAGGGTCGGTGGGTTGCCCCACAGCCACTTCGTCTCGACCACCCGCAACGGTCACGGGGGTGTCGACCAACGATTTTCCCTGATGAACACCGCCGGACCCAAACCGGAGCAGCATTGATGTAACAGCATCTAGCTTATCTTGAGAAGGCCTGTCACAATGTGCGGTCATGCAGGCACGGTCGGCACTCTTCGACCTGTACGGCGACCACCTCCGTCCGAGGGGTGGCCGTGCACCCGTTGCTGCCCTGGTCAAGCTGCTGGCGCCGCTGGGAATCGCACCGCCAGCCGTTCGCACCGCAGTGTCTCGGATGGTGCGCCAGGGCTGGCTGGAGCCACTCCGATTGGTCTCTGGACCGGGATATTCGATCACACCAAAAGCAGCCCGACGACTCGACGAGGCAGCGGCCCGGATCTACCGGACCGGCCGGGTCACCTGGGACGGCCGGTTCGATCTGCTGGTGCTGGAGGCCCCCGGCTCCCGACGGGACCGGCAGCGGCTCGCCTCCAACCTGAGCTTCCTCGGCTACGGCACCCTCGACGAGCAGACCTGGGTCGCCACCCGCCCCGCCGAGGACGTGGACCTGCTCCTCGCCGAGGCCGGCATCCGGTTCGAGCGGTTCACCGCCTCGCACTTCGCCGGCACCCCCGGCGCGATGGGTGTGGTCCGGCGGGCATGGAACCTCACCGAGATCGGTCACGCCTACGAGCGGTTCGTCGCGGACCAGCGCCCGCTCCTCGCGGCGGTCACCGTGCGCAGCAGCGACGAGGAGGCGTACGCGACCCGGTTCCGGCTCGTGCACGCGTGGCGTACGTTCCTCTTCCAGGACCCGCAGCTGCCCCCGGCGCTCCTGCCCGAGCGCTGGCCCGGCACCGCCGCGGCCAGTTTCTTCGACCGGCACGCGGCACGTCTGCGTCCGGCCGCCGACCGGTACGTCGAACAGTGCCTCGACGCCGGCAACCGCCTCGTCCGACAGAAGGGTCGTTAGACACGTGACCGAGCCGCTGCTGGTCGACCGGACCGACGCCGTCGTCACCCTCACGCTGAACCGGCCGAACGCGATGAACGCGCTCGACGTGGCGCTCAAGGAGGCGCTGCGGGACGCCCTGGCGGAGTTGGAGACCGACCGGTCCTGCCGCGCGGTCGTGCTGGCCGGGGCGGGCGGATCGTTCAGCGCCGGTCAGGACCTGCGCGAGCACGTGTCGACCCTGGAAAACTCCGCCAGTGACCCGCTGGGCACCGTGCGGGCGCACTACAACCCGATCGCCGCCCGACTGGCCAACCTGCCCAAGCCGGTGGTCGCCGCGGTCCGTGGGATGGCCGCCGGGGCAGGCGCGTCGTTGGCGTTCCTCGCCGACATCCGCATCGGCGGGCCGACGACCAGTTTCCTGATGGCCTTCGCCAAGGTCGGCCTCGCCGCCGACACCGGCGCCTCCTGGACGCTGCCCCGACTGGTCGGCCACGCCAAGGCGGTGGAGCTGCTGATGCTGGCCGAGCCGGTCCGCGCCGAGGAGGCCTGCCGGCTGGGGCTGCTCAACCGGCTGACCGACGACGACGAGCAGGTGCTGCCGGCAGCACAGGAGTTGGCCGCCCGCCTCGCCGCCGGCCCCACCGTCGCGTACGGGGCGATCAAGCGGCAACTCTCCATCGCCGACGCCGGCACCCTCGCCGACGCCCTCGCGGCCGAGGCGCAGGCCCAGTCGATCTGCGGTGCCACCGCCGACCACCGGGCGGCCACGCTCGCCTTCGTCGCCAAGCAGAAACCGGTCTTCGAGGGACGCTGAACGCGATTCGGACGCCGCCCTTACCGTCCTCGAACACGGGCCACCTAGCGTCGGCCGGTATGAGCGATCGTGAAGCGGTGGCGCACCTGCTGCGCCGGGCCACCTTCGGGCCGACCGCCGACGAGGTGGACGCGGCCGAGCGGGCCGGCCCGGCGGCGACGCTGGACCGGCTGCTCGCCCCCGGTCGGGCCGACCGTGGTGCGGCGGCCACCCCACCGCCGGCGCTGGCCGCGGACCCGTACGCCCGGCTGACCGGCGAACCCACCCGGGAGCAGCGGCAGCAGGCCAACGCGGAGCGCCGTGAGCAGCTCCAGCAGGTCACCGGGTGGTGGCTGGACCGGATGGTGGCCGCCGAGGACGGGCTGACCGAGAAGCTGCTCTTCTTCTGGCACGGGCACTGGGCGACCAGCGCTCAGAAGGTCAAGTCCGCGCGGACGATGCTGGGCCAGTTGGAGACGCTGCGCCGCCACGGACGGGGGCCGCTGGGCCCGCTGGTCGCGGCGATGGTGCGCGACCCCGCCCTGATCATCTGGCTGGACGGGCAGAAGAACACCCGCAAGGCACCGAACGAGAACCTGGCCCGCGAGCTGATGGAGCTGTTCACCCTCGGCATCGGCAACTACACCGAGGCGGACGTGAAGGCCGGCGCGCGCGCCCTGACGGGCTGGGTGGTCGACCGGCGTACCGGTGTCGCCCGGTTCGAGGCCAGGCGGCACGACCCCGGCGAGAAGACCATCCTCGGGCAGAGCGGCCGGTTCGACGCCGAGGCGTACGCCGGGCTGCTGGCCGCCCAACCCGCGGCGGCGACCTTCGTGGCCGGGCGGCTCTGGTTCCGCTACGCCGGCACCGAGGTCCCGGCACCGGACGGCCTGGCCGGCGCGGACACCGCCGCGAGCCTGCGCGCGCTCTTCTCCACGCCGGCCTTCGCCCAGTCCCGGGGCACGCTGGTCAAGCAGCCGGTGGAGTGGCTGGTCGGTGCGCTACGCCAGCTCGGCATCCGACCCTCCGCCCTGCCCGAGCAGCAACGCAAACAACTGCTGGCCGGTCTGAACGCCTTGGACCAGGTGCCGCTGCGACCGCCCAGCGTGGGCGGCTGGCCCGCCGGGGCGGCCTGGCTGACCACCTCGTCGTTGCAGGCCCGGCTGCGCACCGCCGGGATGCTCGCCGCCGCAACGGCACCAGCGGTGCTGGCCCGGCTGACCGCCGCGCCCACCGCCGGCCGACCGGACGCGCTGGCCCGACTGCTGGTGGTCGACGGCTGGAGTGCGCGCACCCGTGCCGCCCTCACGCCGCTGACCGACGAGCCCCGCAAGTTGCTGGCCGCCGGCCTGGTCAGCCCCGAATACACAGTCAGCTGAGCGGAGGAGTCGACATGGACACCCTGACCCGACGCAGGTTCCTGCTGACCAGCGGGGTGGTCGGCGCGGGCGCGCTGGCCGCCGGAGCCGGCGCGTACAGCCTGCGGGACCTGTTGGACACCAGCGGGGACCGCGATCCGCAGGCCCGCACGCTGGTGCTGGTGACCCTCTACGGCGGCAACGACGGGCTCAACACGGTCATCCCGTACGGCGACCCGGCCTACCGGGCGGCCCGCCCCGAGCTGGCGTACCCGGACGGGGAGGTGCTGCGGTTGGACGACGACTTCGGTCTCAACCCGGCGCTGGCCGGCCTGCACCAGCGCTGGTCCGGCGGCGGGCTGGCGATCGTGCGCGGGGTCGGCTACCCGAAGCCGGATCGCAGCCACTTCCGGTCGATGGACATCTGGCACACCGCGCAGCCGGACCGGCCGGGCAACACCGGGTGGCTGGGCCGTTGGCTGGACTCCGCCGGCGGCGACCCCCGGCTGGCGGTCTCTTTCGAGCCGGCGCTGCCGCCGCTGCTGGCCGGGGCGCAGAGTGCCGGCGCCGCCGTGCCGGTGACCGAACGGAAGGCCGCCAAGGGCCTGTCCGCAGAGACGCTGGCCGCGCTCGCCGCCGCCCAGGCCGGTGAGTCGGCGGCCCGGAGCCGGGCCGCCGCCTGCTTCGCCGACCTGCGGTCGGTGGACGAGATGATCCGCCAGGTACGCGACGCCGCCGACCCGGACACGGCGGACCCGGATGGCGAGCAGGCACCCGCCACGGCGACGGGCGGGGCACGGACCCCGCTGGACGCGCAGCTGGACCTGGTCGCGCAGTGCGTCGAGGCGGGAGTGTCCACGCGGGCGTTCTCGGTGTCGCTCGGTGGCTTCGACACGCACGCGGACGAGAAGCAGTTGCAGGCCGTCCTGCTGGGTCAACTAGACCGGGCGTTGACCGGGTTCGCCGACCGGATGAGCCGCACCGAGGCGGGTCGGAAGGTGGTGGTGGCGGTCTACTCCGAGTTCGGCCGGCGCGTACGGGCGAACGCCTCGGACGGCACCGACCACGGCACCGCCTCGGACGTGCTGCTGCTCGGCGCGGGCGTACGCGGCGGTTGGCACGGAGCGGCGCCGAGCCTCACCGACCTCGACGACGGCGACCTGAAGTTCACCACCGACTTCCGGGACGTCTACGCCACCCTGCTGGAACGGGTGCTGGACACCGACCCCGGCCCGATCCTCGCCGACTGGCGGGGACGAGTGGACAACCTGCTCTAGTCGTCCTCTTCCGGGTCCTGATTGGCCTCCGCGCCCAGCACGAACGCCTGCATGGCCAGCTCGTCGCCGGCCGGCGAGACGAAGGCGGGCAGCTCGCGGGGGCCCAGCTCCTGCACGTAGGACCAGAACAGCCGGACCGCCTCGGCCGGCGTGGCGGCCTCGATGGGCAGGTCGAGGCTGACCAGCCAGGTGCGCCGCGCCGGGGGCGGGCCGAGCTGGTCGGCCAGCGCCCGGAAGGCCGCCGGCTCCAGCGCGGTGACCGGCCCGTCGAGCGTCAGCAGGTCGGCCGGCGCCGGCTCGTCGAAGGCCCTGCGGGTGTACGCCACGACGAGCGTCCCCGGCTCGACGTCGGACTGCGGGTCGTCCGGGTCTTCCCGGTGGCGTTGACCCGTCGCGGCGACCCGACCGAGCGCCACCAGCCGCGGCGGCGCGTCGACCAGCACCGCCACCTGGTCTCCCGGCCCCGGTCGGACGACGCCGGTCAGACCGGTCAGCTCCAACGTGTCGTGGTGCACGAGCCGCTCGGCTTCGTACCGTTCGGCTGGCAGCAGCACGGCCCAGGTGCCCACCCCGTCGGCACGGCCGGGGCCACCGGCCCGGTACGCGGTCTCGGTCGTCATGCCTGCAATCTCATCATGTCGCCGATGGGAGGGTGACGTGACAGCCGACGATGTGATCGTCGACCATGCCGGTGGCCTGCATCAGCGCGTACGCGGTGGTCGGGCCCACGAACCGGAAGCCGCGCTTCTTGAGCGCCTTGGCCATCGCCGTCGACTCTCCAGTGATCGGCGCCAGCTCCGCGAACGAGGAGGGACGGGCCGGCCGGCGCTCCGGAGCGAAGGACCAGAGCAGCGCGGACAGCCCCTCCGGCAGCTCCAGTGCGGCGCGGGCGTTGGCGATCGCCGCCTCGATCTTGGCCCGGTTACGGACGATGCCCGCGTCGGCCAGCAGCCGGGTCACGTCGGCATCGCCGTATGCGGCGACGGTCGGGAGGTGGAACTCGTCGAAGGCCAGCCGGAACGCCGGGCGCTTGCGCAGGATGGTCAACCAGGACAGGCCTGACTGGAACGCCTCCAGCGTCATCCGCTCGTAGAGCGCGTCGTCGCCGCGCAGAGGCCGCCCCCACTCGGTGTCGTGGTAGACGGCGTAGTCGGGGGTGCTCGACCCCCACGCGCAGCGCGCCAGGCCGTCGGCGCCGATCACCAGGTCTGTCACCTCGTACACGCTAGGGCATCGCACCGACACCCCATTGCCACCGGGCGTTCGGCTGCCTAAGGTGCTTGTTACCGACCGGTAGCTCGGGGTCACCCAGCGGTGTGCCCCGACCGGCGACGGCGAGCGGAGGCCGCGCGATGAAGGAATTCCCGGACGTCATCGCCTGGTCGATCCCGGCCTTCGTGCTGCTCATCGTGCTGGAGCGGGTCTCCTACCTGCTGCACCGCGACGACGACGAGGTCGGCTACGGCGGCGCCGACACCGCGACCAGCATGGCGATGGGCCTGGGCAGCATCTTCACCGACCTGCTCTGGAAGGTTCCGATCGCCGCCGCGTACGCGCTGCTCTACGCGCTCACCCCGCTGCGGGTTGCCGAGGTCTGGTGGACCTGGCCGCTGATCCTGCTCGCCCAGGACTTCTTCTACTACTGGTCCCATCGCGGCCACCACGTGATCCGGATCCTCTGGGCCTCGCACGTGGTGCACCACTCGTCGCAGCGGTTCAACCTCTCCACGGCGCTGCGCCAACCATGGACCGGGCTGACCAGTTGGGTCTTCTACATCCCGCTGATCCTCATCGGCGTACACCCGGCGGTGGTCGCGTTCTGCGGCTCGGTCAACCTGCTCTACCAGTTCTGGATCCACACCGAACGCATCGACCGCATGCCGCGCTGGTACGAGGCGGTGTTCAACACCCCGTCGCACCACCGGGTGCACCACGCCTCCCAGGGCGGCTACCTGGACCGCAACTTCGGCGGCATCCTGATCGTCTGGGATCGGCTCTTCGGCTCGTTCGCCGCCGAGCGGGAGCGCTGCGTGTACGGCCTCACCAAGAACGTCGGCAGCTACAACCCCGTCCGGGTGGCCTTCCACGAGTACGCCTCGATCGCCCGGGACCTCCGCGCCGCGGCGACCTGGCGGCATCGGGTCGGGCACCTCTTCCGAGCGCCGGGCTGGCAGCCGGCGCCGGGCGCGGTCAGGGCAGTTGGCCCTGCTCGACCAGACGGGCGAACCTCTTCAGCGCCTGGGTGAGGCCGAGCTTGGAGCCGGGCCAGAGCAGCGGCCAGGCCAGTCGACCGGCCCGGCCGCCCGGCAGGTGGAACCACTCGTGCCAGACGACCTGGGTGCGGGCCCGGCCCAGCTGGGTGCAGCGCAGCACGCCCGGGCCGCGCAGCAACTGACCGTGGTGCACGACGCCGATCTCGTACGGTTCGTCGACCCGGACCACCCGCATCTCGTCGCGCAGCGTGGCCCGGCCGACCGCGGTCACCGCCTCGATCCGGCTGCCCTCGCGCCCGTCACCCTCGACCACCCGGACACGGGTGAACGGGATCCAGTCGGACTGGCGCTCCCAGGCGAGCAGCGCGGCGAAGACCTGCTCCGCCGGGGCGTCGACGATCACCGTGGCGGTCACCTCGCCGGCGCCGGGTTGGGCTGCCTCCCGAAGGTCGTCAGCGCCTCCCGGGTCGGTCACGCCGACTCCGACCGGACCACCACGTCGCGCTGCCCGGTGCCGTCGGCGGACGCGCCGTCGGTCTGCTCACGATCGCCGTCGGTCGGCTCACGATCGGTCGGCTCACGATCGGTCGGCTCACGATCGGTCGGCTCACGATCGGTCGGCTCGCCGTCGAGCGGGGCCACACCGTCGGAATCCGCCGGGGACGACGTGGCGGCGGGCAGCGGGTCGGCGTCGGAACCCACGACATTGGTCGATGACGCGTTGTCGTCCGAGTCGGCCACGTCCGCGGTCGTCGCCTTGCTGGCGGACTGCTCACGGGCCTGGCGCAGCGCCTCCGCGTCGTCGGTGCGGCCTTCACGCAACGCGGTGACCTCCGCCTCCAGTACGCCGATCAGCTCGGACTTGTAGCCGATGTCGTAGGCGGCGCGGCGCATCGCCTGATCGACCTGGGCCATCCGGTACCCGCGCAACCCGGTGTCGAAACGGACCGCCCCCACGTCGGATTCGCGCAGCGGACGGGTGCCCGGCAACGCCACGGCCTGGGAGTCCGGTTCGGTGGGCACCAGGCCGGGATCGCGGCCGCTGACCAGCACCGTCACGCCGAATATCACCGCCGCGACGGTCAATGCCACGACCAGAAGGAGCAGAAGCTGACCCATGTACTGATCGTGGCATGGCAGCCGGCCAGGAGCGACCCCGCCACCCGTTCCGATCATGATCGGTGCGGACTCCCGCCCACGGTTCTCCTCCGTCGACCGACTAGCGTCGGGACCGGCCGACGCGGCGGCGACGGCGCGGACTCTCAGGAGGCGGCATGGCGGGGGCGCTTCGGCTGGGTGGGCGCACGTTCGCCCCCGGCGAGCTGGTGGTGATGGCGATCATCAACCGCACGCCGGACTCGTTCTTCGACCGGGGGGCCACCTTCGCCGCCGACAGCGCCCTGCGCGCGGTGGAGCGGGCGGTGGCCGAGGGCGCGGCCATCATCGACATCGGCGGGGTCAAGGCCGGCCCCGGCGCGGACGTGGGCGCCGCCGAGGAGATCCGGCGCACGGTGGACACCATCGCCGCCGTCCGGGCCGCGTTCCCGGAGGTGGTCATCTCCATCGACACCTGGCGCGCCGAGGTGGCCACGGAGGCCGTGGCGGCCGGCGCCGACCTGCTCAACGACACCTGGTCGGGTGCCGACCCGGCGCTGGCCCGGGTGGCCGCGCAGACCGGCGCGGGCCTGGTCTGTTCGCACGCCGGCGGCCTGGTCCCCCGGACCAGGCCACACCGGGCCGCCTTCGACGACGTGGTCGCCGACGTGGTGACGACGGTGACCGGGCTCGCCGAGCGCGCGGTGGCGGCAGGGGTACGCCCCGACGGCATCCTCATCGACCCGGCACACGACTTCGGCAAGAACACCCGGCACTCCCTGGAGATCACCCGCCGACTGGACGAGCTGACCGCGACCGGCTGGCCGGTGCTGGTGGCGCTCTCCAACAAGGACTTCGTCGGCGAGACGCTGGACCTGCCGGTGGCCGAACGGCTGGAGGGAACGCTGGCCGCGACGGCGGTGTCGGCCTGGCTGGGCGCCCGGGTCTTCCGGGCCCACCAGGTCGGCCCCACCCGCCGGGTGCTGGACATGGTGGCCTCGATCCGGGGTGACCGCCCGCCGGCAGCGACCCGCCGGGGGCTGGCCTGACCGGTCGTCGCCGTAACCGACCGCGAACGGCCGGGCGGGCCGACTCGATCGCCGGAGGTCGTGACGCTCAGGTCCAGCGGAGGATGTTCCTGCGCCAGGCATAGAGGATGCCGAGCGCGAGCACCGCCACGAACACCGCCATCTCCACCACCGTCACCAGGCCGAAGCCCGGCCGGTCGAAGACCACCGCCCAGGGGAAGAGGAACACCGCCTCGACCGCGAACAGCACGTACAGGTACGCGTACACGTAGTAGCGAATCTGCATCTGCGCCCAGTCCGCGCCGACCGGGTCGAGACCGCACTCGTAGCTGGTCCGTTTGCCGGGCGGGTCAGCCGGACGCGCGGGACGTAACACCCGGTTGGCCGAGAACGCCGTAACGAAGAACAGGACGCTGGCGAGCAGTAAGAGCCCGAGCGTCGCGTACGAGCCCAGGTATCCGGTCACAGTTCGGGAGCCTACCGTCCGCCCGGAGGCGTCGTCCCAAACACGTTACGAATTTGTTTCCGGACGGGACTAGTGCACCAGGGCAACTGTTACCGAATACTGGACCCCCACCCACGGCACGGAGGACAGATGGCCCGCGTGAAGGCATTGCCCGGTCTCCGGGCGGAGGTGCGACGTACCGCGCCCTCGCTGGCGGCCGCGCTCGCGCTCGGCCTGCTCACGGCGCTCGCCGTGGGACCGACCGGAGCCAACGCGGCGACGCCGGAGCCCGAGCCGGTCGTGATGGTCACCGACCCGGTCAGCGAACCGGAGACCACCGCGTCGCAGGATCCGACCCCGACCGAGGAACCGACGGATCCGGTGCCCACCGACCCGGCACCGGAGACCACCGCACCCGCGCCGGAGACGACGCCACCGCCACCGGTGACCACCGCCCCGGAGGTGCCTCCGGCACCGACCACCACCGCGCCCGCGCCCGGCGGACCACCGACGGCGGTGCCCCCGATCGCGCCGCCACCCCCGGTCCCGCCGGTCCGCCCGCCTCCCCCGGGCTCGGCGGCGCCGCCGCCGCCGAGCCCGTTGGGCGTCCAGGTCACCACCCAGGACGTCACCCTCACCGAGGCCTACTGGAACGCCGCCAGCACGGCCACCACGTTGCAGGTCACCGTCAACAACACGGGCACGACCGCGCAGCGGATCAGGCTCTCGTACACGCTGCCGGCCGGGCTGACCGACGTCGGCACGAAGGGCTGCACCGCCGCCGGTAACGGCACGTACCGCTGTGGGGCCTGGACAGCCGAGGCGGGCGTACGGTTCAGCGCCCTGCTCCGCCTGCGCGTCGACGGCAGCGCGTGGAAGCAGATGCCGCTCGCCGGCTCCGTCCAGGTCGTCGCGGACGCGCCCGGAGTGCCCGGGGAAGCAAAGGACGACCAGGGCTTCGCGGTGCTCTTCCCGCCCGGCCCGCCGGCGGCCGGGATCGCTCTCGCCGCCGACGAGGTGGCCTTCGACATCAGCGGTGCCGCCAGCACCCTCGCGCTCCGACTGGGCAACACCGGCGCGGTGGACGCCACGGGCCAGGTCGAGGTCGTGCTGCCACCCGGGGTGACCGTTCCGACTCCGCCGCCCGGCTGCGTGGCGGTCGACCCGACCCGGACCCGCTGCGACGCGGGCCTGGTGGCGGCGGGTAAGACCGCCGAGTTGCGGCTGCCGGTGGAGGCGACGCCGGAGGCCCAGCGGGCGGCACCGCTGTCCGGTGCCCTGATCGGTCAACTCGACCCACGCAGCGGCGCGACCCGGCAACTCCAGATGAGCTTCCGGATCACCGCTGCGGCCGCGCTGGCCACGCCGGTGGTCTCACCGCCCGCACCGACCGGCTCCCAGGGCGTACTCCCCGGGGGTGCTGCCAACAGCGACGGCGGGATGACCTCGGTGCAGCGCACCGCGATCATCCTGATCGTTGTCTCCACGCTGCTGGTGGTGCTCGCCCTCACCCTGGCCACTGTCTCGCTGCGCCGCCGCCTCAACGGCCCGGCGCCCGGGCCCGCGCCCAACCCGGTCGAGTGATCGCCCGGCGACCCCGCCGCACCCGGTCGGGGTCGCCGTGGTGATCCAGTGGTGATCTGAATTACGGCGGGCGGGGCGTAACACCGCAAACCGGTGCAATCCGCAGCGGTTAGGGGTCCCAGTCGGCGGACCTCCGGGGATGGTTAGGGCTCCCTTAGACGTAGGCTCTCAGGTGAGGTACGACAGCGGCCGGACCAGCCTGGGGCGGTGCGGTGACACGTTGCGTCAAGGAGGTTCCGTGGCCGGGCATGGCGAGTTTCTGCGAGCCCCGCAGTCGCGAACGAAGGTGGCACAGTGACCAAGCAGATCCGTCAGCTCGACCGGGTGGTCATCCGATTCGCCGGTGACTCCGGCGACGGCATGCAGCTGACCGGCGACCGGTTCACCTCGGAGACGGCGCAGCTCGGCAACGACATCTCCACGCTGCCAAACTTCCCCGCCGAGATCCGGGCTCCCGCCGGCACCCTGCCCGGTGTGTCGAGCTTCCAGGTGCACTTCGCCGACTACGACATCCTCACACCGGGCGACGCGCCGAACGTGCTGGTGGCGATGAACCCGGCGGCCCTCAAGGCCAACCTGGCCGATCTGCCGCGCGGCGCGGACATCATCGTCAACACCGACGAGTTCACCAAGCGCAACCTCGCCAAGGTCGGCTACCAGGCCAGCCCTCTGGACGACGACTCGCTGGCCGGCTACGTCGTGCACCCGGTGGCGCTGACCTCGATGACGGTCGGTGCGCTCGCCGCGTACCAGGTGTCCAAGAAGGACGCCGAGCGGTCGAAGAACATGTTCGCCCTCGGCCTGCTCTCCTGGATGTACTCCCGGCCCTTCGAGTCGACGCTGCGCTTCCTGGAGCGCAAGTTCGCGGCCCGTCCGGAGCTGGTCGCGGCGAACGTCGCCGCCTTCAAGGCCGGCTGGAACTTCGGCGAGACGACCGAGGACTTCGCGGTCCGCTACGAGGTCAAGCCGGCGAAGATGAAGCCGGGCACCTACCGCAACATCACCGGCAACGCGGCGCTCTCGCTGGGACTGGTCGCCGCCGGGGTCCGGTCCGGGCTGCCGGTCTTCCTCGGCGCATACCCGATCACGCCCGCCTCCGACATCCTGCACGAGCTGAGCAAGCACAAGCGCTTCGGCGTTCTCACAGTGCAGGCCGAGGACGAGATCGCCGCGGTCGGCGCCGCGCTGGGCGCGTCGTACGGCGGCTCGCTCGGCGTGACCACCACCAGCGGCCCCGGTGTGGCGCTCAAGAGCGAGACGATCTCGCTCGCGGTGGCGCTGGAGCTGCCGCTGGTGATCGTGGACGTGCAGCGCGCCGGCCCGTCAACCGGCATGCCGACCAAGACCGAGCAGGCCGACCTCAACATGGCGCTCTACGGCCGGCACGGCGAGGCACCCGTCGCGGTGATCGCACCCCGGTCACCGTCGGACTGCTTCTTCGCGGCGCTGGAGGCGGCCCGGATCGCGCTGACCTACCGCACCCCGGTGATCCTGCTGTCCGACAACTACGTCGCCAACGGTTCGGAGCCGTGGCTGCTGCCCGACGTGGAGTCGCTGCCCGACCTGCGGGTCGAGTTCGCCACCAAGCCCAACGGCGACGACGGCACCACCTTCCTGCCCTACCTGCGCGACCCGGAGACCCTGGCCCGCCCGTGGGCGATCCCCGGCACCGCCGGGCTGGAGCACCGGATCGGCGGCCTGGAGAAGGCCGACAAGACCGGCGACATCTCGTACGACCCGGCCAACCACGACTTCATGGTGCGGACCCGGGCGGCCCGGATCGAGACGATTCCGGTGCCCGACATCGAGGTGGAGGACCCGGACGGCGACGCCCGGGTGCTGGTCCTCGGCTGGGGCTCGACGTACGGGCCGATCGGCGCGGCCTGCCGCGGGGTGCGCCAGCGTGGGCTGTCCATCGCCCAGGCACACCTGCGGCACCTCGCCCCGATGCCGGCCAACCTCGGTGAGGTGCTGCGCTCGTACGACAAGGTGGTCATCCCGGAGATGAACCTGGGTCAGCTCGCCCACGTCATCCGGGCCCGCTACCTGGTCGACGCGATCAGCTACAACCAGGTACGCGGCCTGCCGTTCACGGCCGCCGAGCTGGAGACGACGCTGGAAGAGGTCCTGAAGAATGTCTGAGCCCGTCGCCCTCAAGCTCACCGCGAAGGACTTCAAGTCCGACCAGGAGGTGCGCTGGTGCCCCGGCTGCGGTGACTACGCGATCCTGGCGGCCATCCAGCAGTTCATGCCGGAGCTGAACATCCCCCGGGAGCGCACGGTCTTCGTCTCCGGGATCGGCTGCTCGTCGCGCTTCCCGTACTACATGAACACGTACGGGATGCACTCGATCCACGGCCGCGCCCCGGCGATCGCGACCGGCCTGTCGGTGTCCCGGCCGGACCTGTCGGTCTGGGTGGTCACCGGTGACGGCGACGCGCTCTCCATCGGCGGCAACCACCTGATCCACGCGTTGCGGCGCAACGTCAACCTCAAGATCCTGCTGTTCAACAACCGGATCTACGGTCTGACCAAGGGCCAGTATTCGCCCACCTCCGAGGTCGGCAAGGTCACCAAGTCGACCCCGTCAGGCTCAGCGGACGCCCCGTTCAACCCGCTCTCGCTCGCGCTCGGCGCGGAGGCCAGCTTCGTCGGCCGGACCATCGACTCGGACCGCAAGCACCTCCAGTCGGTGCTGCGGGCCGCCGCCGAGCACGAGGGTTCGGCGTTCGTGGAGATCTACCAGAACTGCAACATCTTCAACGATGGGGCGTTCGAGCAGCTCAAGGACCCGTCCACGCGGGACGACTACCTGATCCGCCTGGAGCACGGGCAGCCGATCACCTTCGGGGCCGACGGGCAGTTCTGCGTGGTGCACCCGCCGGGTGGCTTCGGCCTGGAGGTCCGGGAGACCAGCTCGGTCCGCCCGGAGGAGATCGTCGTGCACGACGCGACGGTGACCGACCCGGCGTACGCGTTCGCGCTGTCCCGGCTGCCCGGTCTCGACCTGCGCAACACCCCGATCGGTGTGTTCCGCTCGGTGGACCGGCCGTCCTACGACAGCGTGGTGCAGAGTCAGCTCGCGGCCGCCAAGG
This sequence comes from Micromonospora sp. M61, assembly GCF_018070245.1. Classification (NCBI taxonomy): domain Bacteria; kingdom Bacillati; phylum Actinomycetota; class Actinomycetes; order Micromonosporales; family Micromonosporaceae; genus Micromonospora; species Micromonospora sp. M61. Next base: position 92,894 of record NZ_JAGPYA010000027.1, read on the forward strand.
CGACTGTCACCGAGACCCCCGAGCAGCAGCTCGCCGGCCTGCTGGGCAGTGGCGACACATGGACGATCCTCTGACCCGTTCGTCATGCTCGGCGCAGGTTGTTCAGCGCTGGGCGGAGGCCGGCACCCAGAGGTTGTCGATCTCCTTCTCGGCCGCCGCGAGGCTCGCCTCGTGCAGCGGGATCAGCTCGGCCATCGCCGGC